>JAUVTO010000002.1 GCA_030601485.1 Desulfobacterales bacterium
CGGCGCAGGCGCTGCGGCCCGAAACTCCATCGGCCTGGTGATCGTAGGCGGCATGACCATCGGCAGCCTTTTCACCCTTTTTGTTGTTCCGTCTATTTACATACTGATTGCACGGGATCATTCCACAGAAGCGGCGCCCGACGCCGTTGGATCTCAAGGCAAGCTATAATTTTTTTTCCATAGATGAGTCTGTTGATTAATGAGGATTTTCGTTCAAGATCAAGGCATGCGAAAAGACCATTAATCAACAGACTCATAGATCCGCTTATGGGGTTGCTACAGATTTGATGTTTTCGTAAAAAGTTCAAACTCAAGGCGTGCAAATTTTGCAATCATGAGGCGTACTTATCGTACGTTGAATGATTACGAAATGCAGCACAACGCAGAAGTTGGACTTTTTACGAGACCGTCAGATTTATTTGCATAAGATCTTCTGCAAGGAGCAGGGGGCCGGAATAGGTTTTTCGGCACTGTTTTTCGATATCGACCTGATCGCATTCCGGATAAAAATGGGTCAAAACCAGTTTGCGGACATTGGCCCGGGTTGCAATCTCGCCTGCCAGAGAGGGGGTAAGATGCCCTTTTACCTTCAATTCATCGGGAAGAGCCGATTCACAAATAAGAAGATCTGCATCCTTTGAAAGCGTCACCAGATTTTCGGAAAAATCCGTATCCCCGGAATAGACCATGGATATTCCGCCGGGAGTTGTTATTCTGAATGCAATGCTCTCCGGGTTGTGTTCAACCGGAAGTGATTCCACTTTAAAATCATCAAACTCCTTCATGTCATGGCCGGTATTGTCGAATTCAACAATGTTTAAAAGACCCGGCGCAAGTTCGATCCAATGGCCATAAACATTTTTCAGGTTATCATAAAATTTTGCAAATCCCTTTCCGGCCATCAGTGTAAGCGGAATTTTGCGCCGTCTCCCGTCAGGATATTTGTTGGCGAATAAAAACGGGACCAGTTCACCGGTATGATCCGGGTGGAAATGGCTATAAAAGACAAAGGAAACCTCGAAAATTTCAATACCGTTTTCAAGAAGCTTGTGCATGGTACCGGCTCCGGAATCGAACAGAAGAAATTTGTCCCTTATTTTCATGAGTATTGAACATGAGCTGCGTCTGAGAGAAGGGACGCATGTTCCGGAACCGAGGATGGTCACAGATGTTTCGACAGGATCAGAACTCATTTTTTGCCTGCTTTTTTTTCAACTTTGTTGATGATCCACCGTAAGAGCTTTTTATCATGCTTATAATCGACAACTTCTTTTAGGGCTTCAAACGGAATTTCAGCACGCGCCATGCTTTTATGGCCGCCTGCAGAGCCGATTTGTCCGAAACTTAGTTTGGCGACTTTTCCTGCATGCTTGCGAAGACCGTCGTTTCTGAAAACAATAATAAGCTTTTTACTATATACACCAGAGACAATGCTCCAGTTTACCGAGCTGATTTTCATGAAAAAATCTGCGATAATCACGCAAATGTCAGGATTTACCACCGGACCGAGGTAAGCGAACATATGTCCTTTACGGACACGCTTATTATCAAGGGCTATTTTGAAATATTTTAAAAAATCGATCGTCAATTCCGACTGCTCGATTTTGTTGATAAGATGGAGATTAGAATGACGGTAAAGAAACTGAAATGCCCTGACATCTTCAATTAAGGTTTGACGTACAAAATTGTCCGTATCTGTTTTAATGGCATAAAACAGGCCGGTGGCCAGTTTGCTGGAAGGTTTAATTTTTGCCGCCCTCAAATATTCGGTCATTATGGTGGCGGTTGCTCCGTATTTAGGGCGGATGTCCACAAAAGGCGCACTCACACCGGTGTCGGGATGATGATCTATAATGACATGCGGCGGGTACTCTGTAAATACTTCATTATGATTCGGCTGGGAATCGACAATTACAAAACGGTTGAAGGAATCTTTGACAATGTCTTTAAGTGGGACAAGATCCACACCCAATAGCCGGACCATTGCAATATTGTCCGGACGTTTAATGATGTTGATATTGGAAATGGTTACACTGGATACTTTGCGCCAAAGCAATCTTTTGACAGCCATAGCGCTTGCAATTGCATCCGGATCGGCATTAATCAGGATAAGAACATTATCTTCGCCTTCAAACGGATCATAAAAACGGCGCAACTTCTCGACAGCAGAGAGTGTCATATGGGTGCTTCTTCCTCAGGTAGTCTTAAACAAAACGTATTTAACTTACAATATATTACAAAAAAATTTAATGCAATCACACTTTTTTTTCGATTCAGATAAATCAAGAAAAAAAATTGGTTATCTTCTTGACAGTTACAAATAATATTTGTTATCTGACTACCCTACCATTTTTTAGAGGCATTTATTAAATATCAAAGCAATGCTTCGAATTCAAAGAGTTTTTATCAGGCAGGATGCCAAAACAAAAAAAAAAGATTTTCGATTATAAAAGAAACCGTGCCTGGACCGAAAATCTTTACATTGTAACGCATCTGGGCCTTACAATGGCCGGTTGCATCGCTTTGTGTTTTTTTATCGGGCTATACCTTGACAAATGGTTGGGAACAAAGGGGGTTTTCATAAGCATATTTATCATTTTAGGTGTTATCGGCGGCGCGAACGTGGTATATCGTCAGATTCTCGATATAACTGAACACAAGGAAAATGATAAAATAAATTCCGACAATGGACACTCTTAGACAAATACAGAAAAAGTACTGTACCAGAGCTATTTCGGCGGCAATCTTTGCCGGCCTTTTTTTTATCCTTGTCGGTCAAAAACCAATCGGAAAGGGATTGATTCTGGGAACTGTTTTCAGCATTATTAATTTTATTCTAATGGGTGAAACTATCCCTATGAAAATGGGTAAAACAAAAAGGAAAACCTACGTGTTTTCCCTGGGCTCGATTTTTTTCAGATATCTTATTTTAGCAGTGCCCCTGATCACTGCAATAAAACTTGAACAATACAATCTTTTTGCTGTCATTATCGGGATATTTTTTATCCAGCTTTTCATTCTGGCAGATCACATATTTAACTATTTATCATCTGCCCGTGGAAAACAGATATAGGAAGAATGTATTATGGAAGATCTTGGTAGGATTCACCAACTCATAGTTCATGTTATGGGACGTGATTTGACGTTTAATCTTGAAGTCATTGTGATGACCTGGATCGTCATCACCGCGCTGATTTGCTTTGGTTTTTTGGCGACCAGAAAAAAGAGTATACTCCCCGGACCAATACAGGTTGTGGGAGAACTTTTTGTAAATTTTCTTTACGGCCTGACCGAAGATGCTCTGGGTGAGGAACTTTCAAAAAAGTACTCCCCCCTTATATGTGCATTGTTTATGTTTCTTTTACTTTCAAACTGGCTGGGGATCATTCCTCACCTGGAAGAGCCGACCAAAGATCTCAATACGCCGTTGAGTTTTGGGATCATGGGATTTGTCATCGCCCATCATGCCGGTATCAAGGCCAAGGGAATAAAAAAGTATCTTAAAGCCTACTGTGAGCCGATGTTTTTTATGGCGCCGTTGAATATAATCGGGGAGTTGGCCAAGGTTGTTTCCATATCTTTTCGTCTCTTTGGCAATATTATGGGCGGTGCTATCATCATCCTGGTGGTGTCTTACCTGACCTACAGCATTATTACACCACCTTTTCTGAATGCGTTTTTCGGGGCATTCGTTGGAACTATTCAGGCGTTTGTGTTTACCATGCTAACGGTTGTATATATTGCAGTGCAGGTAAATTAGCTTATGGCATACGATATTCAAACATGGGTAAGTGTAGCAGCGTTTAGTGCCGGCGGAATTACCATGGGATTCGGCGCCATAGGAGCGGCGATAGGTGAAGGATATACCGCCGCAAGCGCTAATGAGGCCATCGGCCGTAACCCCGAACAGTCGGGTGATATTTTCAAGTCCATGCTGGTAGGGCAGGCCATTGCCGAATCTGCTGCTATTTTTGCGCTGGTCATTGCAATGATGCTTTTGTTTACGAATTTTACATCACATATTTTAATGATACCTGTTTTATTGAGCGCTGGTTTGTGTATGGGGCTGGGGGCCATCGGTGCCGGCGTAGGTGCGGGATATCCTGCGGCAGCCGCCTGTAGAGGCATGGCCAGGCAGCCGTCCATGAGTGGGCGCTTAACTACCAACATGCTGATCGGTTCAGCGGTCTGCCAGACCCCTGCGATCTTTGCGTTGGTGGTGTCGTTTATTTTAATGTTTACAGATTTTTCATCAAGTCCGGTTTCACCGACATGGGCGGCGATTCTGGGTGCAGGGATTTCGTCCGGGTTTGGAGCCATCGGCTCAGGCTTAGGCGGTGGTATGGTTGCGGAAGCCAGTTGTGATGGGATCGCCCGGCAGCCCTTAACTGTAACATCGGTGACCAATGTCATGCTTCTCGGCCAGGCAGTCACCCAGACCACCGCCATATATGCACTTTTAGTAAGCTTTATCTTGATGTTCAAATCCTTTCCGGCAACCGATTTATTAGCCCCTCCCATGGCTTTGCTGGCGGCCGGCTTGTGTATGGGTATCGGTGCCATCGGCCCGGCAATCGGTGAAGGCTTTGCCGGTCGCAGCGCCGTCGACGGGATTGCACGCAACGAAAAACACATTGCGGATTTGACAAGATTGATGCTGGTGGGGCAGGCGGTGGCCGAGTCAACGGGGATTTATTCCCTGGTCATTGCTCTAATCCTGATTTTTGTTATTTGATGGTAACGTTTCTTGAAAAATAAAATCTAAACCCAAATTATATAGGAGGATTAAAATGGCAATTGAAGGTGCGGATCTGATAAGAGCATCTGCTTATCTAGGAGCAGGTCTTGCTATGGGACTCGGGGCAATCGGTCCTGGAGTAGGTGAAGGTATGGCAGCCGCAAAAGCATGTGAAGCAATCGGTAAGAATCCTAAAGAGGCGGGCCTGTTGACCCGAACGATGCTGGTGGGACAGGCGGTTTCCGAGTCTACCGGAATTTATTCACTGGTGATTGCATTACTGCTTTTATTCGTTGTTTAATTTCTATAGCATTGTTTTAATGGAAGATAGCTTATGGAAATAGTCAGCAACATAGCTCTGATAACTATCAATGGGACTTTATTTCATCAACTGATAGCTTTTCTGATATTTGTGTTTATCATGAATCGTATTATGTTTCGTCCCCTGCAGAAAGTTATGGGCGAAAGAGACAGTTTTATTGAGAAAATAAAGCTGGAAACCGTTGATGCAGCCAAAGAACTTGAGCACCTGACCGATGAGCTGAAAGAGAGGGAATCTGCAGTTCGAACTAAGGCCATGGAAGTTAGGCGTGAGCTCGAAGCAGGGGGAAGCCAGGAAGCTACCGAGATTTTTACTTCTGCCAACAAAGAGATTGAGACAATAAAAGAAAATGCCGAAAATGAAATTAACGCTCGAATCTTAGAAGCAAGAAAGCATCTCCAAAAAGAATCCGAAACCCTGGTTGTAAATATTATGGAAAATTTGCTGAATCGGAGACTGGCTCCATGAAAAGAGTTAATGGAATAACTTTGCTGTGCTTTTGTATCACAGCAGGTGTCCTGAGCCTTCATTTCCTCGGACACGAAGCCTTTGCAGCAGAAAAATCAAGTAGTTGGCGGCCAACATATGATCTGATTTTAAGGTGGATCAACTTTGGGATCATTGTTTTTGTGTTGAATAAATATGCAAAAGCTCCACTAATGAATTTCCTGCGGGGTCAAAAAGAAAAGTTGGCAAAGGAAATCAAAAAGCTGGATGATAAAAAGGAAAATGTTGCCGCAAATATCAAAGAAACCCAAAAAGTCATTGATGTAAGTGAAGTTCGTTTTGCTGAACTTAAAGAGCGAATTGTTAAACAAGGACAAAGGAAAAAACAGGAAATTATCGAATCTGCTCATCAGCAAAGTAAAATGATGCTAAAAAATGCCAGACGAAGGATAGGCAGCCAATTTGACCAGGCAAAAAGTGCTTTCAGGGCGGAATTGATAGACACAGCAATCGAATTGGCCATGCAAAGACTTCCCCAAGAGATTATCGATGAAGACCACGATAAATTCTTAGATCAATACCTGGCCAGCAAATTATCAGACTAACGTTCTGTTATAAAAATCTTATAAAAGATCTCTTGACAACCTAAAAGCTTAGATTTAAAATAGTATTATCTCGTTAGGGGTGTTGGTATCATCTGAGAGTCCGGGAAAGGACAACCCTTAACCACCTGATCAGGGTAATACCTGCGAAGGGAAACGGGCCTGCGATTCGGATTTGATTGTCCATGCTGTTTTCCTATTCGGGGAAACAGCATTTTTTTTTGGAATAAAATTTGTTTACTTACCGATCGCCGTCTTTTTGCATACCGATCAGATAACGCCCCTATTTAAACCGGGTTTCTCACTGCTCAGAGCAATACAGGAACACGGCATTTTTCAGGCCGAAGACGCAGTTACTTGGCCTTCAGATCCCATAAAATGGGAATAAACGCAACGAACGGAGGTATAAAATGACACAGATTGAAGCGGCCCGAAGCAATCGGATTACAGATGCCATGCATCAGGTTGCCCAAAAAGAGGGGCTTACCGCCGAACAGGTGCGCGAAAAAGTGGCCGCCGGCGTGCTGGTAATTCCCAAAAACCGCAACCGGGATTTCGAAGCGCGCGGCATCGGCCAGGGCTTGAAAACCAAGGTGAATGCCAACATCGGCACTTCCCCGAGCCACCATGACCTGAAAGAAGAACTGACCAAGCTCGACACGGCTGTTGCGGCCGGTGTGGATGCGGTGATGGATCTTTCCACCGGTGGAAATCTCGACCTCATATTGGAGACCATATTGAAACGCTCCCCGGTCATGGTCGGCACCGTTCCGATCTATAAAGTCGTCAGCAAGTTGATGGCAAATAACAAAACTCCGGTACAGATGACCGCGGACGACCTTATGGAGGAAATCGAGATGCAAGCCGAGCTGGGAGTTGATTTCATAACGGTGCATTGCGGTATTACCCGACAAAGCTTAAGCGCTCTTAAGGGGTGCAATCGGATTATGGGCATGGTGTCGCGCGGCGGCAGCTTTATCGCTGAGTGGATCACGGCCAATAAAAAGGAAAACCCCCTGTTTTCCCAATATGATCGTCTGTTGGAAATCTGCCGGCAACATGATGTTACCCTGTCTTTGGGGGATGGACTTCGACCCGGGGCAATCCATGATGCCGAAGATCGTGCCCAAATTTCCGAGCTTTTAATTTTGGGCGAGCTGACGCGCCGCGCCCGCAAGGCCGGTGTCCAGGTGATGGTCGAAGGTCCCGGCCATGTTCCGCTGGGACGTATCGCCGGGGATGTACAATTACAAAAGCGCCTTTGTGACAACGCTCCTTATTACGTGCTGGGGCCTTTGCCCACCGACATTGCCCCGGGCTACGATCATCTGGTAGGCGCCATCGGCGGGGCGGTGGCTGCTGCCAGCGGTGTGGATTTCTTATGTTATCTGACACCTGCCGAACACTTGCATCTGCCCACGGTCCAGGATGTCCATGACGGCGTCATGGCCACGCGGATTGCGGCCCATATCGGCGATCTGGAAAAAGGGTTGCCCGGGGCCGAGGACTGGGATAGGAGGATGTCCATGGCGCGACGGGAATTCGACTGGGAAACCATGTATAACCAGGCCATCGACCCGGAATTGGCCCGCAAGCGCCGTATGCAGACCGAAGATCATGATCGGGATGTCTGCACCATGTGCGGTGATCTTTGCGCGATTAAAACCTTTGATCGTATCATACTTTAACGAACGAGATCTTTGAAAGTAGGAAATCATCGGATGAAAGATTTGACCGCAACCCAGAAGATTCGGTATTCGCGCAATATCCTGGTGCCGGAAATCGGCATAACCGGACAGCAAAAGCTTTTAAGGGGCCGGGTTCTGGTGGTAGGTGCCGGAGGATTGGGCAGCCCCGCCTTGTTTTACCTGGCCTGTGCCGGCGTCGGGACTATAGGTATTATGGATGGGGATCGAGTCGAATTGTCCAACCTGCAGCGCCAGATTTTGTATACATTGAAGGATCTGGACAATTTGAAGACCCATTCGGCCCAAGAAAAATTGCATCGCCTGAACCCGGATGTTTGCATTGAACCGTACAACGAGCCGTTTACTGCAAAAAACGGCCCAGCGTTGGTAAGCCGGTACGACTTTGTGATCGAGGCCACGGATAATTTCGAAGCCAAGTTTCTGGTCAACGACATATGTATTCATGCCAAGGTTCCCTTCTGCCATGCTGGCATCTTGGGCATGTTCGGCCAGGTCATGACCATTGTGCCCGGCCAAGGTGCCTGTTACCGTTGCGTGTTCGGCAACATTCCCGAGCCGGATCAGGTATCCTCCACCGACCAAGTCGGGGTTTTGGGGGTGGTGCCTGGCGCGCTGGGGAGCATACAGGCCGCCGAAGCCGTCAAATTCTTGACCGGCAGCGGAAAATTGCTGATAGGGCGGCTGTTGACCTACGACGCCCTGAATTTGATATTTCGGGAAATCGAACTGCCGCCGCCATGTTGCGACGTATGCCGGGGGGCAGAACTCATCCAATAAAAAAGGAGATGACCATGACCCAATTACCTCCGCTGATTATTGCGGATCGCACCTTTCATTCCCGCCTGCTGGTCGGGACCGGCAAGTTTGCCTCCACCCAGATAATGCAGAAGGCTATTGCGGCCTCTGGAGCCGAGATTGTCACCGTGGCTCTGCGCCGTGTTGATTTGAGCGATCCCCAGGACAACTTCATGGAAGCCATTGATAGAGATCGCTACCTGTTTTTGCCCAACACCAGCGGTGCCAGGGATGCGGAGGAAGCCATGCGTCTGGCACGAATCGCCCGGGCAGCGGGATGCGATCCGTGGGTCAAGCTGGAAGTGACGCCCGATCCCCATTATCTGCTGCCCGATCCGGTGGAAACCCTGAAGGCGGCCGAAATTCTGGTTAAAGAAGGATTCAAGGTACTTCCCTACATTAATGCGGACCCGGTCCTGGCCAAGCGGCTGGAAGAGGTGGGGACGGTTACGGTGATGCCTCTGGGGGCCCCTATCGGAACCAACCGCGGTTTGAAAACACGCGACGCGATTCAGATCATCATCCAACAGGCACAGGTGCCGGTGGTGGTGGATGCCGGACTGGGAGCGCCTTCCCATGCGGCGGAAGCCATGGAGATGGGCGCTGATGCCGTTTTAGTTAACACCGCCATTGCTACAGCCGGCGATCCGGTGGGCATGGCAGAGGCCTTCCGGCTGGGTGTGGAAGCCGGGTTTAAGGCATACATATCAGGTCTGGGCCGACATTCTTGGGAGGCAGAAGCCAGCTCCCCTCTGACCGGATTTTTAAGGAACAATCACGCATGAGTTTCTGGCAGAAAATCATTCAATATCGATGGGATCAGATCGAAGCGGCGATTTCCAGCAAGACGGCCGAAGACGTTCGGCAGGCCTTGAGAGCGCCTACTCGAAACTTTGACGACCTGTTGGCGCTACTCGCTCCGGTTGCGGCCGACTTTCTGGAAGAAATGGCTCTGGCGGCCCATGGGCTGACGGTTCAGCGCTTCGGCCGGACCATCCAAATGTTCGCTCCTGTTTATGTGTCCAACGAATGCATCAATTTCTGTGTATATTGCGGGTTCAACCGCCACAATCAAATATCACGCGCCACCCTTAGCGTAGCGGAAGTGGAGAAGGAAGTGATGTTTTTGCACGGACAGGGATTCCGTCACGTGCTTTTGCTGACCGGTGAGTCGCCACACCACGTACCGGTGGAGTACTTGATCCGCATCGCCCGTAAATTGCGGCCGCTTTTAGCGTCCATATCCATCGAAATCTATCCGATGGCAACGGATGACTACCGCCGTCTGATCGAAAACGGCGTGGACGGATTGACCGTTTACCAGGAGACCTACCATCTAAAACGGTATGCCGAGGTTCATCCTGCCGGTCCCAAGCGCAACTACCGCTGGCGCCTGGAAACCCCGGACCGCGGAGGTCAGGCCGGATTCCGTCGGCTCAATATCGGCGTCCTATTAGGATTGTGTGACTGGCGCGTGGAAGGGGCCTACGTGGGATTACACGCCGCCTATCTGGCGCGCAGCTACTGGCAAAGCCACGTGTCTGTCTCCTTTCCACGCCTGCGGCCTGCGGCCGGAGGATTTCAGCCCCAATTTCCCGTAAACGACGCCCATATGGTGCAGCTCATGTGCGCGCTGAGACTCTGGCTGCCCGATGCAGGGCTGGTGCTGTCCACGCGCGAACCCGCCAGCCTGCGCGAGAATCTGCTGCCTCTGGGGATTACCCAAATGAGTGCGGGCAGCAAAACCGCACCGGGCGGTTATGTGGCCAAAGAAAACGTCGAGGGCCAGTTTGAGATCAGCGACCTTCGCAGTCCGCAAGAAGTCGTCCGCATGATCGCCGCCCACGGTTACGAGCCGGTCTGGAAGGATTGGGATGCGGTTTTTTTGCGATAACCCGGCAAATCGCCGGTTTGCAAGAGGAGCTATTTATGGCGATTCATATCAAGCTTAACGGTAAAACCCACGCGGTTGAACACCGTATGGATATCTTATCATTTCTGGAAACATTGAAGGTGCCTCCCGCCAGTGTTGTGGTGGAGCGCAACCGAAATATTTTACACCGGGGCATGTTTGACAGCGTTGTTTTGAAAGACGGGGATGAACTGGAACTCATTCGATTTGTAGGTGGGGGATGAATCGTAAAGAACGTTTGGTAAAATTAAAGGCCATCGATATTTATCCGGTTACCTGCCAAGAGCTTTCAGAAGGCCGAACCAACTTGGAAGTGCTGGAGGCGGTCCTGGCAGGCGGTGCCAAAATCATTCAGCTCAGGGAAAAGCATTGGGACAAGAAGGATCTTTATGAACTGGCCATTGAATTCCGCAAACGCACCCGAAGCCAACACGCGCTCCTGATTATCAACGATCATGTGGACGTGGCCCTGGCTGCAGGAGCCGACGGGGTCCATTTGGGTCAGGAAGATCTGCCCATCGGGGCGGCACGCAAAATCGCCCCGGAGCTGATTATCGGTGCTTCCAGCCACAATCTGACAGAGGCCCTGAAGGCCGAGCAAGACGGTGCCGATTACGTGAACATCGGTCCCATTTTCCCCACGAAGACCAAAGCAAATACGGTCCGTTTCCTGGGACCTGAAGCCATCGGCGAAATCGGGCCGCAGCTCACCGTGCCCTTTACCACCATGGGCGGTATCCATCCGGACAATATCGACCGGGTTCTGGAAGCGGGCGCGCGCTGTGTGGCCATGATCACCGGCATAACGCGTGCTGCGGATATCACGGCAAGGGTGCGCCGGCTCCGAAAAACCATCACCGATTATTATGACAGTTCTCATTAGCCGATTCGGAAATTCTGCAATTCATTGAAAATAAAAAGATTTGCTTAAGATTTAAATTTTTTTCTTAGGAACTTGAATATTGGGTTGGTGGAAGGGCGGCGCAGAAGCCGCCCTTCCAGGCGCTAAAGATGTAGCCTCCTTGGCGCATAAGAAAGGAAAAACCGTAATAGCCTGTTAATAATATTTGACGCCAATGCCAAAACGAGAAGCGTCTTCGCTGCTCATTTCCTTCCACCATCTTACTTCAGCGAGCGATGCGGTTCGCAGCCCATTGCAGAGTTCCGGTTCAGAAGTATCAAAGGAACAGGTTTTCACCTTGAAGAAAATATTCGTTCCTTCTTTGAAAAATGAATCAGACTCAAAATACATGCCGCCTTCACCGCAGTTGAGCATTGTGGCATTAAAGGTTTTATCTTTATTAAAACAGTTGCATATAACGGATGCTTCGCATTTATGGCGTTTATCAGCTCTCTTTTGCATAGGATATAAAAGCTCCTGATTTGCGGCGAATTCGTTATTTAATCCATAGGTTGTTTTAGTTTGCCCGATTTAAGGTACGGTCAGATTAAGGATATTGTTGTAACTCCCGAAGCAGTTTAAACAAGTCTGGTCATTTTGGGGATCTTCTTTCCAGTGCCCGTCAACAAGAAATTTATACTCGTAGCTTCCGGAAGGTAGAATCACAGCCTTATTCCACACGCCATTCCTATCCTGCTTCATAAGATGTTTTTTGGGATTCCAATTATTAAAGTCTCCCATCAAAATGACCTTTTTAGCACCTGATAAATCAATGGAAAATGTTACTTTTTTCCGCTTGATTTTCTTTTTTGATTTGACCTTTGCCATGCAATACCTCCTCATATAAAATTGCTTCGAGATTTTATGTCATGTTCACTTAAAATAGATCATTATCAAATTATAATTTAATCTGTCCATAGAGGAGGGGATTCATTTTGATGGTGGAAAACCCCTGTGGGGCGGGAAGTTATCCCACGCAATCGGGAGAAAAACTGATGAGATAGGTTTTTGAGGGCAGTCTTATTTTTTTCATGGATTAAGCCAATCAACAAGTCTGAGTTTCGGCTTATACGTGTGATGATCGATAGCTGTTTAATCTTAGTTTACAGTGTGATGAGGCTATTCCTTAAATCCATAGTGAAACATTTCATATTCGGTTTTTCCCCCAAGCAAAGCATCTATCTTATCTTGAGCTTCCTGTCTTTCCTTGCTTAACAACCATTTTTCCCAGTATTCAGAGGACTTCCAGGTACTGATAACCAGAAACGTATCGGGTCTATCCAGGCTTTTTAAGGTTTCACCGGAGATATAACCCGACTGGTTTGTCGCGAGGACTCTCATTTGTCTAAATAGGGGTATCATTTCCTTTGCCTTGTTTTCCGGTACAGTCCGTTTAATTAGAATTTTAACAGCCATTTTGTCCTCCTTTAATATAAAAGATTATATTAGCTTTTATCTTTAAGAAAGTTCCCTTATGGTGGTTATTCCTGATACACATGTGATCGAGTAACCGGCAACGTATTGTCCAATCCTTTGGAGACAAGGATCTGAAACAGGCGAGAATCGCCGTACTTAAATCCTGCTGCCGCACTGTTTAAAAACAGACGCCATTGCCTCACAAACGTTTCATCAAATAATTTCCTAATTTTCTCTATATTTTCTTCAAAATTTTCTGCCCACTTTTCAAGAGTTTTGGCATAGTGCAGCCGCAAATTTTCTACATCCAGGATGGAAAAACCGGTTTTTCCCATTTCTTTCACAATTTCGTGAAGTGTCGGAATATAGGTTCCGGGAAAGATATAACTAAACGTCCAGGGATCTCCGGCAGACGGGGTATCTTTTCCAATGGTATGCAGCAGGGCCAGCCCTCCGCTTTTTAATAAATCCGAAACTTTTTGAATAAAAGCAGGAATAAATTTTTTCCCTACGTGTTCCATCATGCCTATGGAAACTATTTTATCAAATTTATCATCTAACTGTCTGTAATCCTGACATAAAATCTTAAGCTGATTTTGAAGCCCCAACTCTTCGATTTTACGATTGGCGTATTGGAACTGATTTTTCGATAGCGTAATTCCAACTCCGGTTATGCCATATTTCCGGGCTGCATAGATAAGCATTCCGCCCCAGCCGCACCCAATGTCGAGAAGCGATTCATTAGGCTTAAGCAAAAGTTTGCGGGAAATATGTTCGTATTTGTTCAATTGTGCCTGTTCCAGAGAATCGTCCGGCTTTGAAAAATACGCACAGGAGTAAGTCATGGTCTTGTCAAGATAGAATGCATAAAATTCATCGCCCCTGTCGTAATGAAAGGAAATGTTTTTTGGGGTTTGTCGCAGGGTAGAACTGTTTAGCAGCGAAAGGATAAGCGGTTGAAATTTTTGCCAGAAAGGTAACCGGTAATTGTCAAAATCAATGGCGAATCCCAGACGGAAAAGTTTTAGAAGATCCTTCTCTATTTCCAGATCTCCCTCCATATAGGCTTCTCCAAACCCTAAAAATCCTTTTCTGATGATTTTTTTGGTACAACTTTTGGTTTTCAGGCGTAATATTACCTCTGGAAAGTTTCCAAAGCGTATGGCATCACCATCCCAGAATTCTATGGCAAAGCATGCCCCTGGGTCAGATTGATGCATCATTTGGGCGATATTTTTGATAACCTTTTTCATATGGCATAAAAAGGTTGTGATTAAAAGACTTGTGATTTCGTCAGGTTGTGGAATTTCCGGAACATTTAATTAGTACCAGAATATAATTCATTTTGTCCATAGAGGAAATTCTTTATTTTGATGGTGGAAACCCCTGTGGGGCGGGAATTTATCCCACCCGCTCGGGTGAAAAACTGATAAAATAGGTTTTTGTAGACAGGCTTATCCTTTCCACAGGTCCACGTCGATAATTCCTAACCTTGCGGCATATCGAACCAGCTCTATGGTGCTGTGGAGATTAAGCTTGCGCAAAATATTTGATCTGTGGTTCTCAACAGTTTTGGGGCTGATGAAAAGTTTTTCCGCGATCTTTTTGGTGGAAAGGCCCTGGGCCAGCAACACCATGATTTCTTGCTCTCGGGAGGTCAGAGTTTCATAGGAGGCATCGGTTATCTTCGCCTCTTTTTCCGGGAATTGCATAAGCTTTTTAACCACTTTATGGGAGACGGAACTGTCCATGAAATATTCTCCCTTCAAGACAGTATCTATCCCCTGTAAGAGTCTTTCAGAGGCCGATTCCTTGACCACATATCCTGTTGCTCCGGCCTGAAATGCCTTAACAATATAATCCACTTTGGAATGCATGGTGACCATCATAATACGTATTTTCGGCAATGCATTCTTAAGTTCGCGGGTGAGTTGAATGCCGCTTTGATCCGGCAAAGACATGTCCACCAGCGCCAGATCAGGCTTGAGTTCCCTCGCCATTTGGAGCCCTTCACGTCCGTTTCCAGCCTCCCCGACCACCTCAAACCTATTATTGCGTCCGATGATCGCTTTGAGGCCTTCTCTGAAAAGGGGATGGTCGTCTATTATTAATATGGTTTTCTTATGAACCACTCTTTTGGTCCTTATATGGAAGCGTGATAGAGATCTTTGTACCCTGCATCGGCCTTGATTGAATTTCCATTTCACCTTGAAGCAGTTTGGCCCTTTGCTCCATGCTCCGAATTCCCATTCGTTTCTCTTCTGATAGGGTTGCCAATCGTTTCTGCACATCAAAACCCTTACCATTATCTTCTATACGAAGAATAATATTAGGAAAAGCTGCAACCAGTCTGATGGTCACATGGTCAGCGTCAGCGTGCTTTTTGATATTGGTAAGACTTTCTTGAATCAAACGATACAGGTTGATTTCGGTGTCAAAATCCAGCTTTAAATTCTTCATGCCGGCGGAATGGAAATCAACATTTATTCCATTGTCTTCAGAAAAATCATGACAATACTGAAAAATAGCCTGTACAAGTCCCATTTCGTCGAGCACTGAAGGTCGTAAATAATATGAGAGATCCCGGACTGCTTTGATGACCTCCTGAAGCATTATTGACATTTCAGACATTCTTCGCCTGATCTCAGGGGTTATATTTGGCTGATTATCAAAAAGCGTTTCACAGCCGATTTTTACCGCGGAAAGCTCTTGCGCCACGTGGTCGTGCAAATCACGAGAAATTCTCTGACGCTCATTTTCTTGGGATTTCATCAACTCGCGGGTGAGAGCATGAATCTGTTCTTCGGCCCGTTTTCGCTCGTTGATATTACGCAATGAGCCAATAATTTTTTCAGGATTACCATGCTTATCTCTTATCAGCTTTGCCGTTATCGAACAATAGGTTTGAGAGCCTTCTTTATCTATCATAAGCGCTTCATAGTCAGTGACTTTTCCATTTTTCAGAAGCTTTTTTAGAAATTCATCTCTATTTTTCGGATCAACATATATATCGGATAATGATTTTCCTATGATCTCTTCTCTTTTGTAGAACGAAACATCCTCTATCGAGGGGCTGGCTTCTAAAATTATTCCATCAAGGGTTACTTCATAATAAACATCCTGGATATTTTTAAAAATGTTGCGATATTTCTCTTCACTTTTCCTCAGAGCCTCCTCCGCCCGCTTTTTTTCGGTAATATCAGTAATAAATGCAAAGGCGCCCTGTACCTCGCCCGATTTACCCCTGATTGTGGTGGCATTAAAATATGTTGGCAGGTCTTCACCGCTCTTTTTTTTTAAGGTAATTTCATAACTGCGATGGGCTGTGACGGATATCTTTGAGGTCTGTTCAATAAAAATTTTTCGGTTCTCATCATCAACGAAGTCAAAGGGTGTTTTGCCAATCATCTCATCTTGACTGTAGCCAAGCATTTTGGAAAGAGCCGCGTTGACTTCGATAGTTTTGAGTTCAGAATTTATCAGCCAGCATCCTTCCGATGTAATTTCCAGAAGGGTTCGGTATTTCTCTTCGCTTGCTCTCAGCGCCTCCTCTCCTTGTTTCCGTTCGACAATTCTTCCCGTTAGCCCGGCAATAGCATTGATCAAATTCCTTTCTTCTCTAAGGAAAGGACCTTCATCAATTGCCGGTCTTTCTTCCAGGTAATAAACCTCCAAAATACCGCTCGGTTCACCATGCACTTTAATATCGCCGACCTGCTTCCAAATTGTCTCCCGGAAATTTTTTGTTCTCCATTCTCTGCCTTGTATAATAACTCGTGCGCAAGTTATTTCCGGATATTGCCACGAAGGGGGAATAAGATCAACTGTCCCCTGAAGTATCTCCTCCAACGCAACATCCTGCTGTTCAACAAGATTGGCAATACCATAGAGGCAGTTGAGTTCCTTGACCCGTTCGCCAAGATCATGGGTCTTCTTCCGCAAGGCTTTCTCTACATGCTTATATTCTGTAACGTCGTGCCAGATGCTGATGATAACACCCGGCTCCTTATCTGCAACTCGTTCAAGGAGAGAAGCATTTACGTTGAAATGGCTTACTTTGTCCTTTGTTGTCATCCGGAATTCGGCATTATGGTAAAAACCTTCGAGGCGAACCTTTTTTTCCATCTCAGACCAACGGTTCAAAGCATTGGCATCGAGTTGTTCAAGCCAGATGAACATACTGGTCTCAACGACATCCCGCCACTGCCGTCCGAAGAACGTGCAAAAGGTCTCATTGACCACGATAATAGTATGCGTCGAGTCCGTAATCACGATACCGTCGGCCGAGGCACGCAGCAGCGTCTCGAAGAACTTTACTGTCTGCCGGGTGGCTTCTAATTCGCCTTTCCTAAGTCGTTTGCTCATAGTAATTCAAATTTGCTTCTCTCTCGGGCATTAATAATTTCCCAACAAAGAAAAAACGAAAAGGCCCATACTTTGATACAGTTTATATACTGTATATGAGCCTTTATCTATCACATAGGGTTACCCCTGAATTTGGCTGTTATTATCTTATTTCTATTTTATTCTAACAGGTTATATGTCATTTTGAATCGGGCCTTCAATTTTGTTTAGTCATAAATATTATAGATAAAAATATATTTCTATAAAAAAAAACTATTACAAATTTTAAAAAACAAGTCTATAGGATAAAGTTCTTATTTGTGTAGGAAAACATCCTAAAGATATAGGGAGTTATCCCGAACTTGAATCAAATATTACAATGCCATACGGTTAATGGACAACAAAATATATCATTCTGCCCTGGCTTTCAGGTTCTTGCCTCCCTTTGGCATGGTTTTTGGAATTTGATGCTTGAGATTTGGGATTTATTTGGAATTTGGTACTTGGAATTTGGGATTTAATTGATCTTTGTCGCCTGGAATTTGGGATTTCAAAAAATCCGTGAACGGTTACAAATGATCCTTAACCCGCTACACCCATCAGCACACTTGTTTCTAATTTTGTGCTAAATGACGTTCATTTTCTCCGATAAAAATTAGGTTGCAGAGTTTCTCTAAGTCGCCAAAGTTCTTTTGCAACACATTCCTGCCAAATGAATAAATGGTCCTAAGATCATTAGTATCAATAAAGATTTGATAAAAATTGTTTCCATGATCTTTAATAGTATTGATCAATTCATATGCCGACGTTCCATCAAAATCACCATTCAGTTTCAGATGAAGACTGTCTCTGGTTTTATAAGATACAATTTGAAAATTTGCAGCCATTGCGTATCTCCTTTTAAAGCAATTAAAACCATACAAGAAATAAGAAAAAGGTCATTATCCCTGCCGGTACAGTTAAATCCCTTTTTACCAGCAGGGACTGAACACCACCACCCAGGTGGTGATATATCTGCCAGAAGTTATAAACGGTATCACCATTGACTTTGTGATTTAACCCGGCATTGTTCACCCTTCGACAGTTCGCTCAATCGGGGAATGAGTGAGGTTTCAGATGACGTTTCCGATCAGGAATTCCTTTATGCTTTCCTTAATCTTACCCTCAGGTAAGTCCTCTAAATAATTAAAACAATTTATACACAAACAGACAAAATCTTCGTTCTCAAGGATTTCTTCAGAAGGCACCTTTTCGCCGCATAAGTCACACGAACAGCTTAATCCATGAACATTCCCACCATAAACTGCATGGCTTTTAGCCAGATATTGGATGCCGATTCCATAACAGGAAGTTTCACTTTTATCTATTTTTTTGCACCATTTTACTTTCGCCCGATAGGCCTTGTAAGCTTCAGGGCCAGGCGTATCAGGCGTGTAATTTACCATTTTAATGCAAATATCTGACTTTTGCTTGATGGCATGGTCTGACTCGAAATACATACCGCCAAGGCCGCTGTTATACATTTTGGCATTATAATAGTTTTCCGTATCATAATTTGCATACATGATAGGGGCTTCATAAGAATTGCGGGAATACGCTCTTTTTATTAATGTAGACATTTTTTTACTCCTACTTGAATTTTGTAACTAAAAATATGAATTCGGTAACAACTAACCCTGGAGCGGGTTTTTTTGCCAAACTTATTGGTTTACTTGGAGCAATTTTGATCTTGCATAGTTTGTATCTAACAATTTGATTTCTCGGAATTGAATAGAGGTTTTTCTTTGTAAATGTCCAACCTTCTATTTTTGGAACTTTATCTTTTTTATTACGCTTTATATTCAATTTGTCCATAGAGGGAAGGCTTCATTTTGATGGTGGGGACCTCTATGGGAGCGGGAGTTTATCCCACACAATCGGGAGAAAAACGGATGAGATAGGTTGTAACCGTTCAGGGGTTCAGAAGGTCTTTGAGCCTCAGAGCATTTTTAGGTGCATGCCCCATCGCATCGTTGTCAAAGTAAACATAAGTATCTACGCCCCATTTTTTTATCTTTTCAGCCCAGTTGTTAATTTCGTTTTCTGAGTATTCGGACACATATAGTTTTCTTGATCCATGCAGACGAATATAGATAAAATTAGATGTTACTGCTTCAAGATAGGGGTAGCGTCCCGCAGTGTCTGAAATACACCATGCAATATTATGTTTTTTTAAAGAAAATAGCGCCTTTTCTTCCAACCAACTCGGGTGTCTTGCCTCTATAGCTACGCACTTATTTTTTGGCAGGAAGTTGCAAAATAAATCGAAAACTTCCTTTTCAAAGGTCAGTGTGGGCGGGAGCTGGAAAAGAATTGCCCCAAGCTTTTCTTTTAATCCCGATACCTCACCAAAAAACTTTTTTAATGGTTCTGCGATATCTTTTAGCCTTTTGATATGGGTTATGTAACGGTTCGCTTTGACCGACCAAATAAACCCATCCGGTGTTTTTTCCCTCCAGGTTTCGTAAGTTTTGTGAGACATGGATCGGTAGAAGGTCGCGTTTACTTCAACGCTGTTAAAGTGTTTTGCGTAGAATTTCAACCAATCGGACTTGGGACAGCTCTTCTCATAAAATACTTGTTTCCAGTGATCATAGTTCCATCCGGAGGTTCCGATATGTATCTTGTTCTGCATTTGAGGTAAAACCATACTCAGGGGTAATCCAAAGCTACGCCTCCTAATCGTGGACCCTTTATTCTTTAAGGATGTCCCAAATCATTACAGTCGGAGGAGGCAGATTGAAGGACCAGTGCCGTGCGGGTGGGAAGATATAGGCTGAGCAGATTACATTGCCGGTCCATTGAAGTGTCCAACAGGGTCAGATGATGTTGATCCGGGTGTAAACGGTTGTGACCCCCATATTCCGGCGCATCGCTGTTGAAAATCATACGGTATTTTCCGGGCGGCGCTTCGAAGCGATAATCCGAATACGAGTGTTCGGGATGAAAGTTGAAGATGAATAGAAGTCCTGCTCTTTCAAATATAATAATTTTATTGTCCGAGTGCTCGTAAACAAGGCGTATTTCCATAGATTCCAGCAGTTTATAATCCCCGGATAAAGATATCATGTCTCGATCAAAACGGGCGAGGAATTGATACTTCAGGCTTTCGTCATCCACCAGATGCCATTGGCGCCGGGCATATCTATAAGACCAGTTGTTTCCTTCCCGCGGAAAGTCGATCCACTCCGGATGCCCGAATTCATTACCCATGAAATTGAGATAGCCATTGCCGGCCGTGGCCAGGGTGATGAGCCGAATCATTTTATGCAGAGCCATTCCGCGTGCCACGGTATGGTTATCATCACCCACCTGCATGTGATCATACATATCCGCATCAATTAAACGGAAAAAAATCGTCTTATCGCCCACCAGGGCCTGGTCGTGGGACTCGGTGTAACTGATGGTTTTTTCATCCCGTCTCCGGTTGGTCAATTCAGACCAAAGGTGCCCCATGTGCCATTTTTCATCCGGCGTATCTTTGACAAGTCGTATCCAGTTGTCGGGCACTCCCATGGCGAAACGATAATCAAACCCCATGCCGCCGGATGAAACCGGAACGGCCAACCCGGGCATTCCACTGATATCCTCGGCTATGGTAACCGCATCAGGGCGCACATCATGGATAACTTTATTTGCAAGGGTCAGATAGATAAGGGCATCTTCGTCCACGTTGTCGCCAAAGTAGTGGTCATAGGAAGTAAATGCTTTTTCCAAGCCGTGATCCATGTAAAGCATACTGGTCACCCCGTCAAACCGAAAACCGTCCAATTTATATTCATCCAGCCAGAAACGGCAGTTGGAAAGAAGAAAATGAAGTACCTGGTGTTTTTCGTAGTCAAAACACCTGGAATCCCAGGCTTCGTGAATACCCCGTGGTCCTTCATGAAAGTATTGATACAGTGTGCCGTCGAATCTGCTCAATCCCTCCACCTCATTGGAAACCCCGTGTGAATGAACCAGGTCTATAATCACCCTCAGACCGGAAGCATGAGCGGTGTCGATAAGCTCTTTCAGCTCCTCCGGTGTTCCGAACCGGGACGAAGCAGCAAAAAAGCTCGAAACCTGGTAGCCGAAAGAACCGTAGTAAGGATGCTCCTGAATCGCCATTAATTGCAGTGTATTGTAGCCCGTCGCAACAATACGCGGAAGGATTTGTGTGGTAAATTCTCCATAAGAGCCGATTTTCTCCTCTTCCTGGGCCATACCCACATGGGCTTCGTAAACAAATATCGGGTCCGAGGGAAACTGAAAATCCATACATTTCCAGTGATAAGGATCTGGCGGGAACCAGACCTGGGCATTAAAAATCAGCGTATCAGGGTCCTGAACAACGCGACGGGAATAGGCAGGGATACGATCGCCTTCACTACCGGGCCAGTGGATACGGAGTCGATAATGATCGCCGTGTTTCAATTTATCTTGAGACAAACGAATTTCCCAATGACCATCTTGGGTGATCCGGTGCAGGGCGAAGTCTTTTTTCTCTCGCCAGTTCGTCATATCGCCGATCAAGTAGATCCGGGTGGCATTGGGCGCCCACTCACGAAAAACCCATTCACCGTTTCGGAAATGCATTCCGAAATATTCATGGCCGGCGGCGAATTCCGCCAGGCTCTTTTTGCCCTGGGTCAGGCGCGATTCTGTTTCCATTGTTTTCAGCAGTCGCCGGCGAATGGTTTTCTCATATGGCGTCAGGTAGGAGTCTCGGGATAAAAAACGCTTGAGTATGGTATTGATATGATTGTCTTGACCCGAACTTTTCGGATCACCTGAGGTTTCAAACATAATCAATCTTTTCTTGGTTTGTTTAGGTTTGCTTTGCTTCAGCTATCCGTCGGTTTGTTCACAATCAGCGGCCGCCGCAGCATCTTCTCATAAAGCTCGATATACTGTCGAGCTGTTTCGGCATGGGTAAATTTGGCGGCACTTTCGGTCATGACCCGTTTGATTTGCTTTGCCTTTATCCTGTCGGGAAGATTATAAAAGTTCATGGCCTGGTTGACAGCCCAGAAAAGCCCATTGGCACCAAAATTCTTAAACAGGAAGCCATTGCCGGAATTGTTTTCAACATCCAGATCACTAATCGTATCATGGATCCCGCCGGTATCATGGGCTACAGGAAGACTTCCGTAAATCGGGGCTATCATTTGCGGAAGGCCGCACGGTTCAAAACTAGACGGCATCAGGATAAAATCCGAAGCCCCGTAAGCCTGATGTTCCAGCCCGTTGTCAAAATCGCAAAGTGCTACGCGTTTCTGAAATCCGTGATGATTCACAATGTCTCTGAATACCATTTGATAATCACCATTGGCGACAAAGACGACCTGAAGATTCTGGTCCCAGTATTTCGAAATCACCTTGTAAAATATTTTGTCTAACAACTGGCATCCCTTCTGAATCGGATCAAGCCGGGATGGCCAGAAGAAGACGGGTGCTTTTTCGTCTTTAATTAATCCTAATTTTTCTTGCAAAAACAGCTTGTTTGCTCGTTTGCCCAATAAAAAGTCTTCCGGACCGTAGTTTTGCTTGAGATGTTTATCTGCACAAGGATTAAAGGAAGGGTCCGGCGCATTCAGTATTCCAACGGCACAGCCGGCATGATATTTATTGGCCAATTCCCGTTGTATGGGATGTTCGACAAAACCATGCCTCCCATTGACGACTTCCAGCAGGAATGTCGGGCTGACAATATTCACAAAATGAGCGGCAAAAATTCCACTGGTGAGCAAATCTACGGGATTGGTATTCCGTATGTCTTCATAATTCGTGGCCATATTTTCATAATATAAATTTTGCCAAAAATAGGCGGCATCGATACCCCTATCCTCCATATAGGCCAGTGTTGTCTTTATCGTGTGCACATTGTGAATGGTAAAAAGGCATGGAATTTCCATTTGCCTGGCCATCGCCGGAATGATACCGGTCATCCAATCATTGCAATGAATCAAATCCGGTTGGATCTGGGGGACGATGTGATTGATCACCTCACGTTGAAAAGCCAGGGCGAGTTTAATATTGTCTTCTCCGTAGGAAGAATAAACACGGTTGATGTAATAAAAGGCCCTGTCTTCCGCCAGATGGATGCGATCATCAGGCATTTTGCGCTGAATTTTATTGAGTTCTTTTTTTAAAACAGGGGCCAACCCGTTACTGAAGATGGAACGGTAGTCCGGAATGGCCACGTGCACGTCGGCTCCCTGTTCAAACAGGGCACTGATCAGTGCTGCCGAGACGTCGGCAAGCCCCCCTGCTTTGGCGGTAAAAAAAGAGGCCATACCTCCCATACGGTCCGGCAAATACGTTACTTCCGGAGTTACAACGAGAATGCGGGGATTAATCTGTGGATGTATCATGGACAGCTCCTATATCGGATAAACCGGAACCGAAGAGGATTTAAAATTAAATATTTAAAATTTCCAATCATCAATCCTTCTACGCCCATGTAATAAGTCCGGGGGCAAACCTGATCCGGTCATCTCCCCTGGGTATAACCCTGACAGTGAAACCGTATCGGCCTGAATCGCCGCAGATTATGGTGCATTCGTAAAGATACTCGCCGTCTCCACGGTTTTCTTTTACAGCCATGTTTTCAGAATGACTGTCAGCGATGCTGTCCACAGTTTTCAAGGCCCCGTAATAGAGTTCCACTTTTATCTCATCAGGACGGAGTTCCCCCAGGTTAACAACCGCTGTTACAGCAAAGCTTTCTCCCACCCGAAACGGGCCTTCAGCTTTTCTCACAGGATGCTCAATCCTGATATTTTTCCACAGGGTTCTGAGTCGTTTATACTGAGCGGAAAGAATTACGGCTTCTTTGGCGTTATTTGCAGTCAGGTGTGCAAAGTTTTTTGCGGCGGGCAAATAAAATTTCTTTTCATATTTGCCTACCATCATACGGGCGCAAAAATGCTGCATCGCCATCTTCATCGATTCTTTCATCATTTTGAGCCACCGGCCCGGCACGTCTCCATTCTTTCTTTCATAAAAACAGGGAATAACGTTGTTTTCCAGCACATTATAAAGGGCCTGACTCTCCACGGAATCCTGGTAGGCGGCATCAGCATATTCCTCTCCGTTTCCGATCCGCCAGCCTCTTCCCTCAGCATATCCTTCACACCACCATCCGTCCAGGATACTTACATTTAAAACTCCGTTTGCGGCTGCTTTTATACCGGACGTACCGCAAGCCTCAAAGGGCCGTCTTGGAGTGTTGAGCCACACATCCGCTCCCTGAACCAGGTGCCTTGCGATACTGATATCGTAGTCTTCTAAAAAGGCGATTCGATGGCGAACACTCGAACTGCTGGCAAACCGGATAAGACGTTTGATCAGTTCCTTACCTTCATTGTCCTTGGGGTGGGCTTTTCCTGCGAAGATAAACTGAACCGGATGTTTCTTGGAATTAATCATTGCCTCAAGGCGCTCCGGGTCTTTAAGCAAAAGATCGGCCCGTTTGTAAGTTGCAAATCGACGGGCAAAAGCGATGGTCAATATATCCTGGTCAAGTACCGATTCAGCATCTTTCATCATTGCTTTGGGGGCATTACGGCGCCGGTATTGCTTTATCATCAGAGCTCGACAATTACGAATAAGACGGCTTCGACTCATTTCGCGGGCACGCCACAATTCCTCATCATAAATATCGTCGATACGTTTGGCGATTTCCGGATTCCACATGTTCAGATGCCAATCCGGTCCAAGATAGCGTTCAAACAGCAGGGCGTTCTCAATGGAAATCCACGAGGAGATATGTACTCCGTTGGTGACATGGATGATGGGAACCTCATCTTCCGGCCTGCCGGGCCAGACATGGGACCACATGCGTCTGGCCACCTTGCCGTGCAATTCGCTGACGCCGTTGCAGTACTGAGACATCCGCAATCCCAGAATGAACATGGAAAGGGGGGAATCCGAACCGGATTCCATGGGTTGTCCCCACGATACAATCTCGTCAACGTTTACCCCCAGTCGCTTAGACAAAGAACTAAGATACGGTTTTACAAGGTCCACGGGAAACTCATCGTGCCCTGCTGCCACCGGTGTATGGGTAGTAAAGACCGTGGTTCGTGAAACGATCTCCTTTGCCGTCTCAAGATTTACGTTATAAGAGGAAATCGTTCGGGCAAGCCGCTCCAGTGTGGCAAAAGCGCAATGACCTTCATTCATGTGGCACACGGTGGGATGGATTCCCATGGCTTCAAGAGTACGCATTCCGCCGATTCCCAGCAGTACCTCCTGGGCCAGCCGGGTCTTTGGATTTCCGGCATACAGACGAGAGGTTATTGCCCGAATTTCCGGGGGATTCTCCGGCAAATTGGTATCAAGAAGATAAAGAGGAATACGCCCCACCATGATCTTCCAGACAACGGCCCGGATTTCGCCCTCAGGTCCGTTGACTGAAATGCTTACCTCATTTCCTGAACGATCCTTTGCCCGTTTCACAGGCAGGTGAAAAAGATCGGTTTCCGGAAATTCCTCCTGCTGCCAACCCTCCTGATCCAGAAACTGGTGAAAAAATCCCTGCCGGTAGAGAAGCCCTACCCCTATTATGGGAAGTGCAAGGTCGGAAGCCGCCTTTAAGTGATCACCGGCAAGGACTCCGAGACCTCCGGCAAACAGGGGAACACTTTCATGAATTCCGAACTCCATGGAAAAATATCCGATAGTTCCGTCTTTCCCGTAGGAAGATTCGCTTGGATCCACAGGGGTTAAAACCTCGCCCACAAAACTTTCTTTCACCCGCTGCTGATGAGCCAGAAAGCTTTCGTCTTTTGACAGTTCTTCCAGTTGTTTCTGGGGAATTAAGGTTAAAAATACGATGGGATTGCGCCCGGACGCTTCCCAGAGCCGGGGACTTATGCGACGAAAGAGTTCAATGGCATCCAGATGCCAGCACCACCAAAGGTTGCGTGCCAGAACCTGGAGAAAAGAAAGGGATTCCGGAATTGCAGGAAACACCTGAAATGTTTGCAAATAACTCATATTCATTTATCCTTTATCATTGATTATTGATCATTGGTCAACCACTCAACTACTCAACTATTACCAAATAGTCAATCCAAAGCTTGGAGCAGCTTCCATACCCTTAAAACTTCGCTTGCCCCCCAGGCCTGTGCATCACAGCCACGTTGCCTGTGGGGAAAATCTCCGTCCATGATTTCCGGCACATGGCCGACGCACCCCTGGGATATGAGACGGCTACTGCTTGCCAGCCAGGAGAACGCCGTGTTTTTTCCTTCATCTCCGTAAGCTCTTGCCCATGCTTCACAATAACTGGGGAACAGCCATGTCCAGGCAGTGCCGTTATGATATGCAGGCTTGCGTTTTAAATCTTCCTCTCCCGCATATTGCCCCTGATAAGGATGATGGGGATTGTTAATCGTTGTCCCGTTATGATAAATGGCAATCGGTCGGCGAACCGGTCGGTCCGCAAGGCTTCGAATGCCTCCGGGGACCAGCAGTTCCTCACATGCTGCCACGATCTTACGGCAAATATTACGGTCGGAGACAGCGCCAAGTGTTACGGCAAAAAGCTGATTCGGCCTCAGTGCATCGTCAGGGTCTGCCTGTGCGGCCGGTTTTCCGGAATCGGTATGGAGACAATCCGCCAAGTAACCTGATTTTTCGAGCCAAAAGAGGTTAAAAATTGACGCCTGAACCCGGGAAGCTCTACTGGTCCAGTCACCGGCATCTCCGGAGGGGTCAATGCATGCTAAAAAGGATAGTGCGGCAAACCAGAGCGCCTGGATTTCAATGGGATACCCTTGCCGGGGTGTGCATGCAGGGTGATTGGTGTCCATCCAGGTAAAATGGGTCGGACTGAAAATGAGACCCGATTCCGGATCCATACGGATACCGTTGGGCGTGCCCTTCTCATAAGCATTGGCCATGGAAAAAAGAATATGGCGAATGGTTCGATCACCACACTTTGAATCAAGAAATTTTTCATTTCCTTCAACACGGACCAGATCGGCACATGCGACAAAAAACCATAGCGGTGCGTCAGAGGTGTTCCGGTTTGTGGCGTCTTTGCCCTGAATCATATTAGGAATCGTCCCGTTATTTTCAAACTGTCCGAACTGTTTCAGGATAGAACGGGCCTCGTCCAATCTTCCTGCTGCAATCAACCCCCTCACAAAAATCAAGGAGTCCCGCCCCCAATCCAGAAACCATGGATATCCGGCAATTACCGTATTCAAATCGTTCCTTTTTACCACATAATCATCCAGTGCTGTTTGTAACGCCTCCTCCGGTTTACAAAATCTGCTTTTTTCAAAAATAGCCGGTTTCATATCACGGAACCCGGGTTTTTGATTCTGGAAATGAGAATCTTGGAACCCCGTAACAGAGGCGCTCAGCGCTACGGATTCTCCTCCTTTCATGAATGAAGAAAAATAGCCCGGACTGAACAGATCCGAATCCGGATCTAAACCACGCTCGGCCTCTATTGGCCGGTGTACCATGTATTGCCATTCCGGCTCCAATACAAAAGTCCCCTCAGAAATCTTCAAACTCAGCCGGTGTTCCTGCTCCGGCACAAATGTGAAGCCGTCCGGATTCGACTTTACAGCCCCGGGCCAGAAATGTTCCGGTCCCTGATATGCCTTAGTCGTCTTGTGAAAATCGCGGCTTTCAATATCCGGACGCAGGATGAGCCGGACCGGTTCATGATCTGCCAGCATTCCCTGCTGACTTTTTGCTGAATCTCGGATAAAAACCATACGCATGGAATTTTCTCCGGGAACCATCTCCACACATATGGTTAGAAAGACATGTTCCCCCTGGCCCGTGGGCACCTGATATCGCCACACGCCTCGGGTACGGGACTGGAAACAAAAAGAATCAAAACAATCATCGCAGATTTTCTGTGAATAGCCCTGATACACCAGCCATGCACGGCATCGTGTGAACATTACCCACCGATCTTCAGGGATCTCAAGGTCCATATTGGCTACCAGAAGGGCATCATATCTGCTGGCAAGTTCTCCCCAGGAAACGGCAGCCCGAAGCATGCCTCCACAACCGTTGGTTTCGAGCAGAATGGGGGAATGGTTAGACAGATCCGGCCGGTAATAGATCCGTTTCACCGTTGCATCCTTTGCCCGAGAAAGGAAAAGAAGCGGCCCGTCAACATGTTGAGTATCACCTGGCGTATAAACCGACAACTTCAGGGTAACCGAGCGATGAGTCTTGGGCGGAGGTAGGGGCGAAAAAAGTATAAAACACGATCCGTCCATACACTGCAGACTTTCTTCATGATACAGACACCGGTTTTTGTCCATGATCCTGGCGCGGAAAGCCCTGTCGGCGTAAACCATTAGAAAATGATCCGGAGGCACCATTACCTCTCGATTTTTATCACGGGGCCATCGCCAGGTTATCACTCGCGGTTCATTGCTGAACGGGTTAAGACTACGGCAGTACTCCAGGGGATTTTCCGCCAGCTTCCGCGCAGCCTTGTCCGGTTCAAATTTGCCCAGATCCCGGGTGCCGTTATAAAAATGCAGCACATCCATGGCCTTGGCACGAAGGCACTGTCGTTTAATTCGCTCGGGATATAATACGGTTTCAGATTCACCCTCGCAAACAAGATCAAAATCATGCCGATCATCGGTAAGACAGAGAACCCGACCGGAATCCAGGAGACAGGAATGCTTTCCGTCAGACTCGGCAATAGCCACATTCTCGCCTGAGATAAGGTCCACATACGCAGATTCATCCATGCCTGTTTCCTGGGGATTCCAGGATGCTAAAGTCTTACGCCGATCATCCAGATTCGCCACAATAAGAAGCTTTTTCCCTGATGGCAGATGGCGTCGCAGCATCACAATACAATTTCCATCACCCTGCTGGACCATTTTCAGTTCCGTTTGGTCATGAAATGCCGGATGTAATTTGAGCAGAGCATTGAGGCGGCGGAGATGATTCACCTGATTGGTTTCAGCCCCCCAGTTCAGTGAAGTTGCTCCATGGACGCTGATTTTTTCCGTTGCATACCATTCCACGCCGTTGGCAAAACCGAAGCTGCCTTTATAACTGAAAAGAGCGCACAGTGCGGTCCGCATGCGAGCAAAGACCTGAGATCGAGAGGCCAGACGAAGGTTATCGTGGGTTTCAGCAAAATGTACCGTTATTCCGTCACTTACGGAGATCTCATTGGTTCCCGGGAGATAGGTTTCAATCTGGCTTCGGTCATAGTTTTGAAAAAGCTCAGAATAGGACCAGTTGAAATTGGCTTTGTTCAGGATATCTCTGGTCACTGAAATTTTCCCCCCAAGCCCTTCCAGAAGAAAAATTGTATCAGGATACTGATCCCTGACAGCGGCAACAATATACTTCCAGGCAGGAACCGGAATCATATATCCAGCATCGCACCGGAATCCGTCCACTCCCCGCCGACACCACGTAATAAAAACATCGGCCATATATTGCCACAGGTCTTTTTGGGTGTAGTCGAGACTTGTCAGGTCTGCCCAGACGACTCCCCAGGCGCCCGGCATCTCGATCTGGCCGTCCGGATTTCGGACAAGCCATTGCGGGTGAGTTTCATGAAGACCGGCGGCCCAGCCCGTATGGTTGATGGCGATGTCAATAAAAATCATGGCATGACGTTCATGGATTGCATCTATCAATTCTATGAACTGCTCGAGAGGAGTTGCCTTGGGGTCAAATTCGGCCAAAGCCGGATCCACGGCGGTAAAACTGAGTGCCGCATACGGACTTCCAAACCTTCCCATTCGGGCATAGGTAGTGGGGGTGGGATGTATCGGAAGCAACTGGAGGATTCGGCACCCAAGCTCGCCGATAATGAAGTCCAGTTCTCCTATCAGATCACGAAAGGTTCCTGATGGCGGGATCACCGTGTAACCGTTTTTATCAAGAGACCGGATCGAATCTTCATCTGCCCCGGATAAAAACTTGCCATTCTTGTTTGGACCGAACTGACGGACAAATGCATTATAAATGATGTTTGAACAGCATGTGTGTGCCGGCTCCACGTTGATGGCAACATTAGGACCCTCCGGCCACACCGGAATGGTCTCGCTGTCACTCAAAAAGAAACATTTGGCTTCAAAATGCCCGACTTCACAAAAAGGGAGGGTAATCATAAAGTTTTGGTCGTCAACACGGTTCATGGGAATGTCAAACCAGTCCCGACTGAGGGGAGGCTTGTCGTTATCGACTTTCCTGGTGATTTCCTGCCTGGCGGTTTGGGCATGACCGATGTTGGTGCGAAGCCATGCACTTCCTTTTCCGGGATGTGAAAGGGAGAGCTTAAATGTCCGGGTATCGCCTCTAAATATAAGAATGCGTGTTCCCGGCGCGGGATCCTGAATGACCCAATTTGAATTATCCATCGGGCGTCACGGTTTGGTTTGTAAACAATACGATTTTGTTTCAAAAAAATAATATAAAATAACAGCACTTGTGTGTCAAAGAAAAAGGTATCATTATCAGGGAAACGTCAAAGTCGCTTAAAAAATTAGAATATTAATAGGTTAGACATGAAAATGACGGAGCCCTGGTGTTATGAGTGTATAGGTTGACATTTTATTATAGTTGTCTTAATTTCTTACCTTCTAAACGGAAATTCGGACAACATAATATAGTGAGGTATATGCCATCGAAATTATTACGACAAACAAAATGATGCAGGCGCGATCCGACCGGATGCGTCGTCAGTTTAAAACCATTGTTTTTATCCCTACCATGGGATTTCTCCATGAAGGTCATCTGTCTTTGATTAAAGAAGGCCACAAATATGGAGATGACATGGTCGTGAGCATATTTGTCAACCCCACACAGTTTGGCCCTGGTGAAGATTTGGAGGCTTATCCCAAGAATCTTGAAAGGGATTTGGAACTGTTACAAAAACAAGGGGTGAATGCGGTATTTAACCCTGATGCAAAGGAAATTTACGGCAAAAAATTTCAGACCTATGTTACGCTGGAAAAACTGCCGAATTACCTTTGCGGCGCCTCCAGACCCATACACTTCAGAGGTGTTGCAACCGTTGTTACCAAGCTGTTCAACACTGTCAAACCGCATGTGGCCGTTTTCGGGCTGAAGGACTACCAGCAGCTTATCGTCATTCGTCAGATGGTTCGTGATCTCGATTTCGACATAGAAATAATCGGTGCTCCCACGGTAAGGGAGCCGGACGGGCTTGCCATGAGTTCCCGCAATAATTATCTTACTGCCGAACAGCGGATTAGCGCCCTTTCCCTGTACAAATCATTGCAGAAGGCAAAGGAGCTTATCAAGAGCGGGATACGAGATGCGCCGACTATTATTGACGCGGCAACAGAGCTGATACAGTCATATCCTGAAACCGATATAAATTATATCTCCATCTGCGACACGGAAACACTTGTCGATATCAAAGCCATTGACAGGCCAGTAGTGATGGCTCTGGCTGTCAAAGTCGGAAAAGCCCGCCTGATTGACAATATGATACTGAATCAATAGCGAACAGAATTTAAAACTAAAGAAACCCAAGGAGATGCTTTATGAGTAATGAACAATTCTTTTTTACATCCGAATCGGTGACCGAAGGTCATCCGGACAAGGTTGCAGATGCGATATCGGATTCCATTCTCGACGCAATTCTTGAAAAGGATAAAGCCTGCAGGGTTGCCTGTGAGACTCTTGTAACCACCGGCCTTGCTTTTATTGCCGGTGAAATTACAACCGATTGTTATGTGGATATGCCTGAGATTATTAGAAATACAATTCGTGAAATCGGATACCATTCATCCCAGATGGGGTTTGACTGGCAGACCTGCTCGGTCATTACAAGTATTGATCAACAATCTCCGGATATTGCTCAGGGGGTAAACGTCGGTGAAGGACTTTTCAAAGACCAGGGCGCCGGAGATCAGGGGCTGATGTTCGGGTTTGCCACGGATGAGACGCCTGAATTAATGCCCATGCCGATTATGTATGCCCATAAATTATGCCAGCGTCTTGCCACGGTTCGAAAAAACGGATCCCTTGATTTCTTAAGGCCTGACGGCAAAACTCAGGTGACCATCGAATATGAAAACGGCAACCCGGTACGGATTGATACCGTTGTTATTGCCGCACAGCACAAACCGCATATTACTTACGATGAGTTGAGAGAAGCGATCGTAGAAGAGGTCATAAAAAAGGTGATCCCCAAGGAGCTAACGGACGGTGACACCCGATACTTTATAAATGCCACCGGCAAGTTTGTGATTGGCGGCCCCATGGGAGACTGCGGGGTTACGGGGCGAAAGATCATTGTTGATACTTACGGAGGCCAGGGGAGTCACGGCGGCGGATGTTTTTCAGGGAAAGATCCTTCCAAGGTCGATCGCAGCGCTTCATATATGGCCAGACATATCGCAAAAAATATTATTGCCGCCGGCCTTGCAAAAAAATGTGAATTGCAACTCGCCTATGCCATCGGTGTGGCAGAACCTGTTTCCGTGATGGTAGATCTTATGGGAACCGGTGTAATTCCCAAATATCGGGTAAAAGAAATTATCAGAGAAATTTTTGATTTAAGACCTGCAGCAATTATTGAATATCTGGACCTGCTGCGGCCAATCTATCGTAAAACTTCAGCTTATGGGCACTTTGGCCGGAATGAACCTGAATTCACGTGGGAAAAAACCAATATGGTGGATGTTATTCGGGAAAAGGCAGGGGTTTAGGGATTGACGATTGATGATTGTCGATTGTCGATTGAAAAATTGAAGATTGATGATTGGTGATTGATGATTGGTGATTGATGATTAAAGAATGAGAAAGATAGATATGATCAAATTAACAACCGGTTAACCACTCAACCACTTAACTGCTTAACGGAATCTGAAGGAGATTAATAATCCATGGAATATGATATTAAAGATGTAAAACTGGCCAGGGAAGGTCTGCTGCGGGTTGAATGGGCCAATCAGAGCATGCCGGTCCTAAACAATATAAAGAAAAGGTTTGCAAAGGAAAAGCCCCTAAAAGGCAAACGCATCGCAGCCTGTCTTCATGTTACCACTGAAACCGCCTCTTTGATGCAGACATTAAAAGCCGGCGGCGCCAAGGTTTCTCTTTGCGCCTCCAACCCGCTGAGCACACAGGATGATGTGGCGGCTTCCCTTGTAAAGAATGACAAAATTTCCGTTTTTGCCATCAAGGGTGAAGACAACAAAACATATTACAAGCATATCCATTCATCGCTGGACATCAAACCTCATTACACCATGGATGATGGCGCCGATCTGGTTTCCACAATTCATTCGGAGCGCCAGGAACTCATTGAGGGAGTAAAAGGAGGTACGGAGGAAACCACCACCGGAATCATTCGACTCAGAAGTATGGCGGCAGACGGAGTCTTGCAATACCCGATCATCTCTGTAAATGACGCCCGGACCAAACATTTTTTTGATAATCGTTACGGTACCGGTCAAAGCACTATGGACGGCATCATTCGGGCCACGAATCGCTTGATCGCAGGGTCCAATTTTGTGGTCTGCGGTTATGGATGGTGCGGCAAGGGTCTTGCGATGAGAGCGTGCGGAATGGGAGGAAACGTTATTGTAACCGAAGTCGATCCCACAACCGCTCTTGAAGCGGTTATGGACGGATTTACCGTAATGCCGATCCGGCAGGCGGCGAGAATCGGTGATTTTTTCTGTACGGTTACCGGGAACATCAATGTGATACGCAAAGAACATTTCGAGGTCATGAAAGACGGTGCTATTGTAGCCAATTCCGGTCATTTTAATGTTGAACTTGATCTTGAGGGGCTCAAAAGCATAACAAAATCCCACAGGACAATAAGGCCCTTTGTCGAAGAATTTATGCTGGAAAACGACAAACGGATCAATGTTCTGGGTGACGGAAGGCTGATAAATCTTGCGGCCGCCGAGGGACATCCGTCAAGTGTTATGGATATGAGTTTTGCCAATCAGGCTTTGAGTATCGAATATATGGTAAAAAGGAAAAAGAGATTTAAAAAGGATGTCTATCCGGTACCTGATGAAATAGACAGGGCCATCGCCAAAGAAAAGTTGGCTTCCATGAACGTTAAAATTGACAAACTCACCGCTGAACAGAAAAAATACTTGGCGTCGTGGAGTATGGGAACCTAATGGATTGTCGATCGAGGGATAAATAAAAGCTGACCCCTTTTGGGTCGGCTTTTTACTCAACCACAATGATAACCCGGCATTTCTTCATAAAGGAAAGATTCTCGGAAGCACTTCGAAGCCTGCGAGCATCTGCGTTACTGATTACAACGTGGGAATGTTCGACATCTTCTGTTTTCAACCCTTTTACCGTCAAAGGATTGTCTGAAACCCTCTGATTACTCTGAGCTGCTGCAAGATCCTTTGAATACCCACTCATACCCTGCTGTACGGCATATTCACGGCTGACAAAGGCTGATCCATAAACTTCACGTGCGTTTTCGTCAAGTATTTTTGGGGCCATGACAGGCTTTGTTCCAAGGCCCCGGGTATCAACAACCAATCCGGTAAAAACAGAGGATGAATTCTTAACCGGCGTAATGGTTCTGATCGACTCCAACGGCCTGATTTCCCCTGGAAGAACAAGCTGAGCAAATCCACCTCTCAGATTCATCTCCATTGTAACTTCTACGGTTCCGTCTGAAAAATATTCTTTTTTTACAACCTCGGCACGTTGAACCATACTCTTTATTTTAGACATAATCATATCATTTTTGCCCTCATAATCTCCGACAACTGTGGTGCCGTCAATCCTGATCGCTTTCGCAACCTCAAGGAGTTTTCGGCAGGCATCCAGGGTTGCATCTTGTAAAGCGGTTGAACGTGCTTTGACGCGGTTAGAGAGCTTATTAGGAAGAACCCCTATCCCTTTTGCTTGAATGACACCCCTGCTCCAATTAATGACCCCTTGTGTCTTTTGCTCGACAACGTCCTGGTCCCGATATTCATTACAAAATCCAACAGCAGGAATTAGCATCAGCAACATAAGTGCCAAAGCAAAAGTCGGCTGATTTTTCATAATAACTCCTTGGCCTATTTTTTTAATCATATCGTTTTTCAAAATAACGTTTGGTTTCAGAGGCCGATCCATCAGAACATATTCCCGAGAATCCTCCGAATAACACTGAGTTAATCACTTAGTTTTGTCAATAATAATTTTGACAGTCTCGTAAAAAGTCCGATTTAGACGGTTTCGTAAAAAGTTCAAATTCAAGGCGTGCAAATTTTGTAATCATGAGGCGTACTTTTCGTACGTTGAATGATTACGAAATGCAGCACAACGCAGAAGTTGGACTTTTTACAAAACCGTCAATTTTTTATATTCTTCGATCCGGTATAGGGCATCTTTTTCGGTCGAAATCTGTTTGATGGATTCGCGGAATCTGCTGCTGTAACGCAATCCCTTGACAAACCAACCGAGCCGGCTGCGCATCATCCGGATCGCCCGCTGCTCTCCAAAGTATATTACAGAAGATCTAAGATATTGGGCCATAACTTCAAAACGCCGGTATGGATCAGGGAAAGAAACTTTATTATCCCGGATTAGCTCAAGTACCTGAGAAAAAATCCAGGGGTTGCCGATGGCCGCTCTGCCGATCATGACGGCATCACACCCCGTTTGATTTTGCATCTTCAACACATCTTCAGGCTTTATGATATCCCCGTTTCCTATTACAGGGATTGAAGCAGTATCTTTAATAGCGGCAATCACGGGCCAGTCGGCCTTGCCCCGAAACCCCTGATTTGCCGTGCGCGGGTGCACTGTAATAGCGTCCACGCCGCATGCTTGAGCTATTTCAGTTATTTTTAAGGCCTGGTCGCCGGAACTGTCCCATCCGGTTCTTATTTTTATGGTCAACGGAATTTTTACCGTTCTACGAATTGCCCGAAGAATTTTTTCGACCTTTTGCGGTTCTTTCATAAGGGCCGCACCTGAACCGGTTTTTAGCACTTTTTTTACCGCACAGCCAAGGTTAATGTCGAGGATATCGGCCCCTGAGGATTCAACTATGGTTGCAGCTTCAGCCATAAGCGAACAATCCGAACCGAATATCTGAACGGACAACGGTTTCTCTGCAGGATGGCTGCGGAGCAATTCATGTGTTTTAACCGAGTTGTAAACCAGACCGTTAGAACTGATCATTTCCGAGCAGACCAGTGCACAACCCGCTTCTTTGGCCAGTAGCCGGAAGGGCAGATTGGTAATACCTGCAAGTGGGGCTAAAACCGTGATATTATCGAGTGTAACGGAACCTATTTTCATTTT
>JAUVTO010000133.1 GCA_030601485.1 Desulfobacterales bacterium
TCAATTTTAATTAAATCCGGTTTTAGATTTTTTCAAAGATGGGAAGCCCCCGGCTGAAAATACTTATTTCTAAAATAATAAGATTATGCTATATTTAAGTAAAATTTTTCAAGATACTATATCATGGCAAGAGAACAATGGCACAGTCAAACAGGGTTTGTTTTTGCAGCGGTGGGTTCTGCCATCGGGCTCGGCAATATATGGCGGTTCAGTTACATGACCTATAAGCATGGAGGAGGTGCATTTTTAATCTCGTATATCATAGCTCTTCTTAGCGTAGGTATTCCGTTATTAATCCTTGAATTTGCAATAGGACATGAGCGAATAGGATCCGCTCCTCTGGCATTCAGAAAGATAAATAAAAAATGGGAATGGCTCGGCTGGTGGTCTGTTACTTTTGTGATGTTCGGCATTGTTCTGTATTATATCACTATTATTTCCTGGTGCTTAAATTATTTCATTAAATCCTTATCCCTGGCCTGGGGGAATGATCCCAACAGTTATTTTTTCACCCAATTTTTAGCAGTCAGTAAATCCCCCTTTGACCTGAAAGGCATTGTCAGCCCTATTTTTATAGGCGTGGCGATTATATGGTTCATTAACTGGGCTATTGTGTACAGAGGGGTAAAAAAAGGGTTAGAGCTCGCAAATAAAATATTTATACCACTGCTTCTTATTCTCACAGCCATCCTGGTTTTCTGGTCTCTTACCCTTGACGGTGCAGGCGCCGGTATAAAAGCCTATTTAAAACCGGACTTCACCATGCTTGCCAAACCCAAGATATGGATAGATGCTTTCAGTCAGATCTTTTTCACCCTTTCTCTGGGCTTCGGTATTATGATAGCCTATGCAAGTTATCTTCCTGAAAAGGCCAATCTGACACGCGGGGCTTATCTTACTGCTTTAATAAATAGTGGTTATTCCATCTTTGCCGGTTTCGCTGTTTTTGCAGTGCTTGGCTTTATGGCTGCTTCACAGGGTCAAGAAATATCACAAGTTGTGTCAGAGAGTATAGGACTTGCTTTTATTGCCTATCCAAAAGCGCTTTCTATAATGCCAGGCGGAAATATCTTCGGCGCTGTTTTCTTCCTCTGTCTGGTGGTTGCCGGAATATCCTCTTCTATCTCAACTATAGAGTCTTTTACTTCCGCAGTAATTGACAAGTTCGGCATCAGCAGAAAAACTACCGTTACTGTTCTCTGTATATTCGGCTTCATAGGCTCCATTATCTTTACAACCAATGCCGGTTTATTCTGGCTTGATATTGCCGATCATTTTTTTACCCATTACGGACTGTTAATAGTGGCGATAGCAGAGTGTCTGCTTGTAGGATGGCTGTTTAATATAAAAATAATACGTCAGCATATTAACAGAATCTCTTCTATCAAAGTCGGCGACGGATGGGAGTTTTTTATTAAAGTTTTTACTCCGGCTGTACTTGTGGCGCTCCTAACCATCGATTTTTATAATGAGATAAGCAAACCATATGGAGGGTACTCCTGGACGGCGGTTGTTTTAATCGGTATCGTCTGGCTGCTGATAGATCTGGTCATCGCTTTTATCCTGGCCGCAAGACCCTGGAAGACCGAACACCACAAAGTAAAAGGCAGGGGAGAAATGCAGGTATAACAATAAAGGAGTAATACTTAGCCGTGAAAAAGATAGGGATTGTTGTAAAAGAAGACGCTGAAGCAAATAAAAAGGCCGATGAACTTGAAAATTGGCTGCGTTCAAAAGATATAGATGTGGTCAGAAAAGAAAACCTGCCTCCAAGAAGCAGAATTGCAGACAAAGATAAATCTTGTGCTCCGGCGGATCTGCTTTATATTTTCGTGCTCGGAGGAGACGGCACTTTTTTGAGTGCGGTTCGCTGGATAGGAGACCAAAACATACCGATTATCGGAGTCAAGTTCGGTGAAGTCGGTTTTCTGGCGGAAACCGTCGAAGAGAACCTTTTTTCTGCTGCCGATGCTGTTTTAAATAACGAGTTCGACATAGAACCCAGGATGCGCCTTCTGGTTACGGTTATCAGGGAGGAAAAAGAACTGGCCCGTGAAACCGTGTTGAACGATATTGTCATCAACAAGGGTGCGCTTGCAAGACTTGCCCATATCGAAACGTATATAAACGATCAATATTTGACCACATACAGTGCAGACGGACTAATCGTTGCAACTCCCACCGGTTCAACCGCCTATTCACTTGCTGCCGGTGGTCCGATTATCCATCCGGCAGTGCCGGGTATCTTAATGACACCGATCTGCCCGTTCACACTGACCAACCGTCCGCTCATTGTTCCTGATTCAGCAAGCATCAAGCTCAGGCTTGGAAAAAAGTCATCGGATATCATGCTGACATTTGACGGCCAGGTCGGTATCGAGATCAATGAAGAGCACACCATCATTATCCGGAAAGGTCTCTATCCCGTTAAAATGATCACATTGCCGGGCCAGCATTATTTTGATGTGCTCAAGGCCAAACTAAGGTGGAGCGGAGGCCGCGTTTAACCGCCCGAATCTGTGGAATTAACGGATTCTGTTAAAATACTCCGCGCGGCAATCATTTTCGATTTTTATAAGATTCTTAAACGGCCGGTTGAAATCCGTCTGACCTGCTGTAAAAACACCGTGACCGTAAACGATAACACCCGGCCGATCCTTAATGGCTTCAGGAACCGTGTTGCACAGTCCGTGCGGGCCTGAACCCACTTCGCCGGAAACAATCGGAATGTCACCAACAAACCGTTCATGTGGGCATTTAATGTGGCACTGACCTCTACATTCGCATTTCTCAATGTCACAGTCCATGGAAAGTATGACGGAGAACTTCGGGTGACCGTGCAGGATTGCTTTGCTGTCGGTATTTTTAACAATTTTCAGATGTGCCGGAAGTTCGCTGGAAGCGGTGATTGCCGTGCAGGATGAACCGTCTAACGGGCATGGATCTATAAATCCTTGAAGGTTATCCAGACTGCTTCCGGTTTGGCTGATATAGAGCGTATCGTTGTAACAAAAAGAAATGTTCCCAAAATAGGAATCAACCAGACGGTGTTCAACAATAAGCATTCCTGCTTCCTGTATCGCCTTCCGAACACTCATTGCCGAGTCAAAAGGTCCTTTCATGAGTGAAGCTTTAAAACAAGGAGCCGGATCGAGTCTCTTCACAAGCAAGTCAAACAGGTTCTGCCTTTTGTTGTTTATCTTTCCATGTTTTACGTCGAACAGGTAATCTGAGAAGAATTTTACAAAACAGGCAAAGCAGACCGAAGAAAATGTAACATAAGCCTGTTCAAGGCCGACAGTGCCGTAGGTAATAATACCGTGGCCCGGGATGATAACGCTTTTTCGCTCTTTCAGGGCTAAAATAATTGACTCCGATGAAAAATTGAATGAGACCGGAAGGTCATGGAGGAATGTTCTGGTTTCACAGTCACCGGGAAAGATAATCCCGCCTGACGTTTCCGCCAGATAATCTACGATGCTCCGATACGGCTCGGCAGGTTGCGAAAAAACAAGGGAGTTAATGCTAAGATGGTCAAATAGTCTTTCAAGTTCAGCACACGCTATGTCATCTCTGTTCCATGAAAGCCGGGCATCAAGCAGGCCGAGCAGCGGTGCCCCCGGATCTGCCAGGCCACTTTTTAGGAGTTTATCTTCGTATATACGAAAAATTTGATCCATGGCTTCTTTGTATTATTCTACCGTTATAAAACAACGAGGCCTAGCTTCCTTGCCATATCCGGAACCGGCATCCCATTTTTATCCAGTTTTCTGACCATATAATAATTGGAACGCGCTTTTAAAAACGCTTCTCTGTCTATGGGATCAATATCAATACTTGTGTTTTTGTAACCCGGTGAGTCAAAAAAACGGCCCGGCAGATCATCATCCTTTTCTGTAAAACCGTTGGCTGCATTCATGATCCGCTCATTATAATAGATCCGTTCACCGGTCTTATATAGATCCTGTCCGGTTGTCTTTATTCCTGTAACGGCGGTATAAATCCTGGCATACTCCTCGAGGGATGCGGCAAAGAATATGAATTTGCACGCGGTGAGGGAATCGGCCACTGCATTTAAATCTTCACCGATTTTTATTATTCTCGCTTTGCCTTTGAAACTAAAGCGATCGGTGGCAACCGGTTTCCTTAAAATCTCGTGGCTGACAGGGTATGCTCTCAAATGGCATCCTCCACGCGTGGATGTTGCATAAGCCAGGGCCATCCCATATGCGCCTCTGGGGTCATAGGCCGGTAGTTCCTGTCCTTTGACCGCCATCGCAAGATCGGAACGGCCGAGACGCTTTGCATATGTTGAGGCGCCCATGCCGAGCTCTGTACCCATGCCTCTTTTTTTTCCAATATCAAGAAGCAGAGAGACGATTTCATTAGGCGACAGTCTTTTTTGTGAAATTTCTGAAAAGCAAGCCAGGGTGGCTGCAGCCGAAATGGTGTCCATGCCCATTTCATTACATATCCGGTTTGCTCGGATTACCGTGTTTATATCGCTGTTGTCTAATAGGGCACTAAAATGAGACATGGTTTCAAATTCGGGGATGCTGGTCCGGTTTTTAGTTATTTTCTTACAAAGAATGTGGCATCCTCGGCATCCGATTTTTTTAGGAGCATATCTTTTCTTGAAAGCATGGGCATTCATCAAGGAAGCCCGGCTAAACTTTGTTTGGCGAAAATTGTCGGTGGGCATCATGCATCTGGCATCCATAAGATCATACAATGCACCGGTGCCAAAGCGGGATATTCCGAATTCTCCAAGAAGAATCGGTGAAGCCGCTGCAAGCCTGAAAACATCTTCCCGGGCTTTTCTGAGATCTTGGGTATTAAAGATTTTGGTTTTACCGTTACCTTTTACGGTAATGTATTTTATGTTTTTGGAAGCCAATACCCGTCCGATGCCGCTTCTACCCGCTGCAAAATGCCGATCTACAATGATGCTGGAAAAAACAACTCCGCTTTCGGCTGCGGGTCCTATAACCGCCGTAGATCCTTTGCCCTTTAGCAGTGAATGAACATAACCTGTTTGCCGGCCGGCAAGATGGCATGCATCTGTGACATGGATAGAAGCGTTCAATATCTCTATGCCGGAAAGTGTATGGCTCTTTCCGGTTATAATAATGCCGTCAAACCCGGCTTTTTTTAATTCTGTGCCGAAAGATCCTCCCACCGAAGAATCACCCACCGTGCCGGTCAGCGGTGAGCGGGACATAATGGTCATCCGTCCGGATGTGGGAGAGCGCGTATTAACCAGAGGTCCGGTGAAAATGAGAAGCGGCATATCCGGATCATCCCAGTTGAGTGTTATTCTTTTGCTGAGGTAATATCCGGCCAGGCCTCTCCCTCCGATAAACTTTTTTAGTATCTCCGGATCGGCGGTTTCGACGCTCCAGGTTTGATCAGAGAGGTTTAGTCTTGCAATTTTTCCGCACCATCCATACATGGTAATCCCAATAAAAATTTGAGTGTTGTTTCAAAATATTTTTTTTAACCCAATGGCGTAATTGTCTCAAATCTTTCCCCATAATCAAGTTTAGAGAAACCGGTCCTGGGTGTCAAGCGGTTAAGAACGGTTTTTGTGCTCACCTTGACATTACTTATTTTTCTACTTATGTTCACACAAAATCAAAAACAACTTCTCAATAAATTATGGCGACCTCTGGTGATAAAATGTAAAAAATCAGATTTTTTGAGAGGTTTCAAATAAAAAAGGTACGTTGCCATGCTGCCTATTATTTCTGTTGTAGGTAAATCCAAATCCGGCAAGACCACATTGATCGAAAAGCTGATTCCCGAACTAAAAAAACGGGGATAC
>JAUVTO010000223.1 GCA_030601485.1 Desulfobacterales bacterium
TAGACATACATACAAAACGACGAAAAAAGGAAGATAACTCCATGAGTCAAAAAACATTCAAGGCAATGGTCGTCACAGAAGGAGAGAACAATCAGTTTATCAGGAAAATCAAGGACAGAAACCTTGATGACCTTCCGGAAGGAGATGTTCTCGTCAAAGTTCAGTACTCTTCCTTAAATTACAAAGACGTTCTTTCTGCCGTAGGCAATAGAGGTGTCACAAAGAAATATCCGCACACTCCCGGAATTGACGCTGCAGGGACCGTGGCCCAAAGCCTCAGCAAGGATTTTAAATCCGGAGATGAAGTAATCGTGACCAGCTATGACCTCGGAATGAATACATCCGGCGGTTTCGGGCAATATATACGCGTCCCGGCGGAATGGGTGGTCAAGATGCCCGATAATCTCTCCCCTCGAGAGAGCATGATATTCGGTACAGCGGGCTTCACGGCGGCCCTTTCGGTTTACAGGCTGGTTGATTACGGCATCACCCCGGATATGGGACGCGTACTGGTCTCCGGCGCAACCGGAGGAGTCGGAAGTATTGCCGTCTCCATATTTGCCAAGGCCGGCTATGAGGTTGTGGCGGTAAACGGGGTCGTGGATGAAAAAGATTTTCTATTGGAAATAGGGGCAAAAGAGGTCATCAGTATTGAAGATGCTACCGATTCCAGCAACAGACCGCTCCTTAAAGGGCTTTGGGCCGGCGGCATTGATACGATCGGCGGTGAAATACTGGCAACCACCATCAAATCAACCCAAGACGGCGGTGCTGTCACCTGTTGCGGGAATGTGGGCTCCCATGATCTGCCTCTAAACGTTTATCCCTTTATCCTGCGGGGCGTTACCCTGATGGGAATCGATTCGCAGAACTGCCCGATGCCCACCCGCCTGAAAATCTGGAATAAAATTGCCAGTGACTGGAAACTGGAGCGTCTGGAACTATTGACCACTGAAATACCTCTGGAAGGACTGAACCAACGAATCGATCTCATCCTTCAAAGAAAGCACAAAGGGAGAACCATTGTAAGACTACCGGATTGAGCAATCCAGTAAAAAGGTTTGATTATAGATATTATACTGAAATGTTGATGTATTCAACAATATTAAATTTTTTATTTGCCTCCATACAGCTCTTTTATTTTAGCCCTGTCCGGCGACCCATCTTCCAGACAAGGGAAATCAGTTATAAATTCCACATATTGGGGTTTTTTGTAGCTGGCCATACGCTCACCCACAAATTTTATAAGCTCTTGAGGCTCCATATGTTCACCCTCTTTTAACCGGCAGACAGCCTTGATCCCTTCTTTCCATTTGGGATCAGGAACTCCGAAAACAACTGCTTTTTCAATGGCCGGATGCTGGAGAATCACTTTTTCAACCTCGGCAGGATAGACATTTTCACCCCCCGTTTTAATAAGTTCCTTCTCGGCCTTACGACCTGAAAACCAGAGGAAACCGTCCTTGTCGAAACGCCCCAAATCTCCGGTATGGTGCCGGCCTTCTCGGAATGTGTATGCCGTGTCTTCAGGAAGATTCCAGTATCCTTTAAAGATCAGAGGTCCCTTCATGGTGATTTCACCCACCTGCCCATTCGGAACCGGGTGATCATAATCATCGACAATCCTTACTTCTCCAAGCGGGATTATCTTGCCGGCAGAACCGGGCCTGTCATTGTAACGTCCCATGGTTACCAAACCGGTTGTCTCTGTTTGTCCGTAAATACTATAAAAGGTTCCGCCGGTGGCTTTTTGATATTTCTCAATGGTCTCCGGTGTGTCCAGCCCCATCACGGCCCTGATGCTTTTGATATCTTTACCTGTTTGCTCATGCGCTTCAAGGATGGAGGCGAGTATGGGCGAGAAATCAAAAAATAGAGATACTTTTTTTTCTTCGATAAGTTCAACCGCCTTTTCAGCATCAAATTTACTCATATTGACATTCAGTGCACCTGCTTGAAAACTGTTTGTGGCCATAAAAAAACCGCCCACATGAAACATGGGCAAAAGATTTAAATGCACATCTTTTGACGTCAAATTGAAGCAATAATTCAAATGCAAACCGGCACATAAAAAATTGCCGTGACTTAGCAGCGCACCCCTGGGTCTTCCTGCCACGGCTGCTGTATGAATAATGACAAATCCATCATCATTGGAAACATCCGCCGCTTCAAAATCACCACGGTTATTCATCAAGGAGTCAAACTCAATAAAATTGCCGCCTCCGGGCTTGAGAGTGTAATAATTTTTTACTGAAGGAAGTTTATCCGTTATACCATTGACCAGTTCCTGAAACTCTGCATCAACAAAAAGAGCTGCCGGCGTGCAATCATTCAGGTTAAAAATGATTTCGTCAGCCGAAAGGCGCCAGTTAATCGGCAGAATAATAGCCCCCAATGCCGCCGCCGCTCCGTAAAGGAGAAAATATTCAAGGCTGTTTTTTCCGAACACTCCGATGCGATCGCCTTTTTTAATGTTGGATCTCTGCAAACCGCAAGCCAGGCGATCCGCCATCTCTTTAAACCGGTTAAATGTTACACTCCGGTTATCGTCGGCTTCGAACCATGCCTCGGTATCATTGAAACATACCGCATTACGATGGATAAGATCATAAAAAGTAAAATCGTATAGTCCCATGTTCAAACCTCGATATTTCTTTAAAAAAGTGCCATCAGTAAACAGGATGCACAGAGCGCTTTCTGTTTTAGCCGTAATGGTTATTTGTCACTTTTCTACTGAATTAACCCTAACCCGGACAAGCCGAAAAAGTTTGAAGTGATCTAAAGTTTGAAGTGATCTAAAGTTAAGGAGTCGCTACGCTCCGGCTATTTATTTTAGATAAAATTGACAGAATACCTTAACTTTAGGCACTTTAGGTCACTTTAGGCACTTTACACTCAATAAAT
>JAUVTO010000144.1 GCA_030601485.1 Desulfobacterales bacterium
GAATGCCTGCCCAATGAAATGCAACGCCTATTTCATCGGTGTGGAGCTTATTACTCCGGGATTATGGTACTCTGTTATTTTTATATTTTACTGCGCTGTAAGCGCATTCCTTAATTTTAGTTCACTTTAGCTCACTTCAAACTTTAGCTCACTTTTAACTGGAAAATACAATAGCTTATTCAACATTTAAAATAAATTGTTGCTACGGCTAATAAGTGTTTAATAATGATATTATAGGAGTATCACATTATGGAACCGATCATCTTATATGACACCACCTTAAGGGATGGAACCCAGGGAGAAAATATAAACTTTTCCGCCATGGAAAAGGTACAAATCGCCAAACGGCTGGATGATTTCGGCATACATTACATCGAAGGCGGCTGGCCGGGTTCCAACCCCAGGGACATGCAATTTTTCGATCTTGCACAGGAAGTAAAATTCAAAAATACTCGTATAACGGCGTTCGGTTCTACTCGCAAACCCGGTATCGACCCGGCCGACGATCCAAACTTGATAGCGTTGCTTAAAGCCAACACCCCCGCGGTAGCAATATTCGGAAAAACGTGGGATCTTCATATTAAGCAGGTCATGAACAACACCCTGAAAGAAAACCTTGCTATGATAAAAGAATCCGTTGCCTATCTGAAAGAAAATGATCGCGAGGTGGTTTACGATGCCGAACATTTCTTTGACGGGTTCAAGGAGAACAGTAACTATGCCCTGGAAACCTTATTTGCCGCCATAGATGCCGGAGCGGAATTTATTGTACCCTGTGACACTAACGGCGGCAGCCTACCGTCTGAAATTGAATCGATAATAAACGAGGTTCGCCGTCGGCTTGCCGAAAAATATAATACAAAACCGGATTCGCTGCCGGTTAAAATCGGCATCCATACCCACAACGACAGCGGCCTGGCCGTGGCCAATTCCATCCAGGCCGTCCAATCCGGTGCGGTTATGGTCCAGGGAACCATCAACGGATACGGAGAAAGATGCGGCAATGCCGATCTCACATCTATCATACCCATTCTCTATTACAAAATGAACCGTGAGTGTGTTACCCGAGAAAACATTGCGAAACTGAAACCTCTCTCCAGGTTTGTGAGCGAAACCGCCAACATGATTCCGTTAAACAGCAGGCCCTTTGTCGGAAAGAGTGCGTTTGCCCACAAAGGGGGCATTCATGTGAGTGCGATCATGAAAGTATCCCGGGCATATGAACATATGGAACCGGAACTGGTGGGAAACAAGCGCCGGGTTCTGGTATCGGATCTTTCCGGAAAAAGAAACATTGAATACAAGGCCAAAGAACTCGGTGTTGAGCTGGGTGCCAACGGATTTGATAGTCGCAAAATCGTTACGGAAGTTAAACGCATGGAACAGGAAGGGTACCAGTTTGATGTGGCTGACGCATCGTTCAAGATCTTGCTGGAAAAATTTACCGACCAGTACCGGCCCCTGTTTGAACTCAAATCCTTCAGGGTACACATTGAAAAGGACGCTGATCGCCCCTGTTCCGCCCACGCCACCATCAAAATTTCCGTGGAAGGCAAGGAAGAAATCACCGCCGCTGAAGGAGACGGGCCGGTCAGTGCTCTGGATAACGCACTGCGCAAGGCCCTGAACAAATTTTATCCCGAACTGAAAGCCATGCGACTGATCGATTTCAAGGTCCGGGTCATCGATGGACGCAAAGGAACCGCAGCAAGGGTTCGTGTGTTTATAGAGTCACGGGATCAAGATAATATCTGGAGCACCATCGGTGTTTCCGAGGATATTATCGAAGCGAGCTGGCATGCCCTGGCAGAGAGTGTTCACTATAAGCTGTCTATGCAAAAACAGTAACAAATAACAAACGACTATGAAAAGGAATGGAATTTTGATTAAAAGAGATGGAATCGATGCCGCGGGACAAATTTTTTATCCTGTCCTGCGGCATATGCTTGCTCAAATTTTACTCGTTGTCACAGGGACAGATTTGTATATATCACCATAACCCTGAAAAAAAGGAGTAAGATAATGACAGAACAAGTAATTATATTTGATACCACATTAAGAGACGGCGAACAATCTCCCGGTGCCAGCATGAATGCCGCAGAGAAGATGCGACTTGCCACGCAGCTGGAGAAGCTGGGTGTAGATGTGCTGGAAGCCGGATTTCCCGTAGCCTCAAAAGGCGACTTTGATGCGGTTTCAAGGATCGCGGGAAAACTTAAAAAAACCACGGTTGCCGCCCTGGCGCGCACCTCCAAATCAGATATTGACCGAGCCTGGGGGGCAATACAGCATGCCGCAAAACCGAGAATCCATACGTTTATCGCCACATCCGACCTCCACATGCACTACAAGTTAAACATGACAAAGGACCAGGTTGTCAAAACCGCTGTGGAAGCGGTCAAATATGCCGGGTCTTTTACCGATAATGTGGAATTTTCAGCAGAAGATGCGTCTCGAAGCGATCGGGATTTTTTGTGCAAGGTTTTCGAAGCAGCCATTGAAGCCGGCGCAACAACCATAAACATTCCGGACACCGTAGGCTATGCCATACCCATGGAATTTTCCGATCTGGTAAAATATGTCATGAGCCATACCCCCAATATAAACAAAGCCGTCGTAAGTGTCCACTGTCACAATGACCTGGGTCTTGCCACGGCCAACACTCTTGCAGCATTGAGCAGTGGTGCAAGGCAGGCCGAAGTGACCATCAACGGCATCGGCGAGCGGGCCGGCAATACTTCCCTTGAAGAACTGGTCATGGCCCTTCATACCAGACCCAATTACCTGCCGCTGCGGTCTAATATTAAAACAGAGCTCATTTATCCCACAAGCAGGCTGGTCAGTATGATAACCGGTATTATAGTCCAACCGAATAAGGCGATTGTCGGCGCCAATGCCTTTGCTCACGAGGCCGGGATTCATCAGGACGGCGTACTCAAAAATCCCATGACCTATGAAATTATGAAACCGGAAACCATCGGTCTCAGCGCCAGCAAGCTGGTTCTGGGAAAACACTCCGGAAGACACGCTCTGCGCACACACTTAAAGGATATGGGATACGATCTTTCCGACAAAGAATTACAGCTTGTTTTTACAAAATTCAAGGAACTGGCTGATAAGAAAAAACATATTGTCGATGAAGATCTGGAAGTTATTGTTACCGAAGGTATCCTGCGACCCCCCGATATTTTCCGTCTGGAGTATCTGCACGTGACAAGCGGAACCACCGTTTTTCCAATGGCCAGTGTCAAGCTTTCAATAAATGAAAGGTCTGTTCAGGGCGCAGGCTACGGCAACGGACCCATTGATGCCACTTTTAACAGTATCGCCAAACTTACAGGCACGCAATCCGAACTGTTGAGGTTTTCGGTTAGCGCCATTACCGGCGGTACGGATGCCCAGGGCGAAGTCACGGTCCGCTTGAGCGAAGAGGGGTTAACCGCACTGGGCAGAGGAGCAGACCCCGATATCATCACTGCCAGTGCCAAAGCCTATGTAAACGGACTCAACCGTCTGGAGTACTTGAAAGCCAATCCCGTGGTCGCAATGACCTGATCCTGTTTTGCAAAAAACCGAAGGGGCTGCAAAGCCCCTTCGGCAAAATCGTAAGCGTTCACGCATTTCCTTAAAATCACAAATTTCAAGCACCAAATTACAAATAAATTCCAAATTTCAAGCACCAAATTCAAAACACCACGCCAATGATCTTAACTGTTTCGAATTTTTCAGTATTGACGAAAATACCTTTTTCAATTCTTCTGCCTTGCTTCAAAATCATAAGGTTTCGAATTTTGAATTTCGGTTATTGTATTTTTTTTGTTATTTGGAATTTGTTATTTGGAATTTCCATTAATTCAACTACTCTGTAAACGGATACACAATTTCTAAACCCCAAACCCGTGAACAGCTACGCAAAATCTTATATTTTCAGGGTACCGATGATATCCGCCAGGTCAGCAATATTTTTTTCCACTAAAAATGCTTCTATCCCTTCTATGATATCTATGGTGGCATGGGGGTTTATAAAATTGGCCGTACCCACCTGAACCGCTGCAGCCCCTGCTATCAAAAACTCCAGTGCATCTTCCGCTGTCATGATTCCCCCAACGCCGATTACCGGGACGTTGACCACTTGAGCCACCTGCCAGACCATTCGGAGGGCAACGGGCCTGATTGCCGGGCCGGAAAGCCCTCCGGTTATGTTGGCAAGCTTGGGGCGTCGGGTTTCTATATCTATGGCCATACCCGTTATGGTGTTGATCAGAGAGATCGAATCGGCCCCTTCTCCTTCCACACTGCGAGCGATTTCAGTAATATCGGTTACATTTGGAGAAAGCTTGACCATCATAGGACGGGTCGTACTCTTTCTAACCGCCCTGACAACCTGGGCCGCGGATTCAGAATAAGCCCCAAAGGCCATGCCGCCGCACGTTACATTGGGACATGAAATGTTTACCTCAATACCGGAGACCTCTTCAATATCTTCAAGCCGCGAGGCCAGGTCAGCATATTCCGAGATACTTTTTCCGTAGATGTTTACAAAAACCGGCGCATCAATCATTTTTAAAAACGGTACTTTTTCTTTCACAAATGCTTCCAGGCCCACGTTTTCAAGGCCAATGGCATTCAGCATGCCGCACGGTGTTTCAACGATTCTCGGCGGTGGGTTCCCTCTGGACGGCTCAAGTGACAAGCCTTTTACAATAATGGCGCCCAGACGGTTTAAGTCTATAAGCTTTTCAAACTCGCCGGCATATCCGAATGTTCCGGATGCCGTCAGGACAGGATTTTTTAATGTTATCCCCCCGATATTTACACGCATATGAGACTTTTTTTTGTTCATCTCAACAAATCCATACAATTTAATGCCTAACTTCGACTTGTCCGTTCCCAAACCATCCCTAAACACAAATTAAAACCTTTTATAAAATAATGAATTCGTAAAAAGTCCGATTTAGACGGTTTCGTAAAAAGTTCAAATTCAAGGCGTGCAAATTTTGTAATCATGAGGCGTACTTTTCGTACGTTGAATGATTACGAAATGCAGCACAACGCAGAAGTTGGACTTTTTACGAAATCGTCAATATTCAATCGAACATATTCAATTATAAGGAGTTAGTAAATGAAAAATGCAGAAAATATAAAATTCAAACTGCCGGAAGATCTCAAAAAATGCATCAAATTCCACGGTCATCTTTGTCCGGGCCTTGTTTACGGTTACCTGGTTGCAAAAGAGGCAATAAACCTTCTTAAACTCAAGCGGTCAAAGGACGAAGAGGTGGTTGTCATCAGTGAGAACGATTCTTGTGCGGTTGACGCTCTACAGGTACTGCTGGGCACCTCAACAGGTAAAGGCAACCTTATT
>JAUVTO010000197.1 GCA_030601485.1 Desulfobacterales bacterium
ATCAATACCAAGGTAACCGATTGGGTCCCGGAGGGAACGGTTTTCACGACCCTCCATTCCGACAATATAGCGGTCAATGCGCTGACCATCGATGCTCTCGACCCCATGGCCAAGACCCCTGAGCTCAAACTTTGTGCCGTGAGATTAGAGAAGCCTGCCTAAAGTTCAAAAGATAAACGTCGAACATACTGAACATCGAACGTCCAACATCGAATGTTGAATAAAAAAAACGATCTTGAACAGCGAATGGTGATTTTAGAAGGTACCAATAATTTGAAAAAGCTTGAGCTACTAAATGATATTTTAGAGGAAACAGAAGAATCAATTAAGATTCTTGTTACGAGTATCAAAACGGCCTCCGGCCCCGCTTCCAGCCCGTAGGGCTTACAGGCCGGAGGGTAGGGGCCTACGCCCCGGAGGGCTGAAAAGAAACAGAAATAGCTGTTGAATGTTCGGTATTGGATGTTTGTTTTTCATTCGATTTTAGAATAATTTGAGGAGCGGAGCGACATCATTATTCGATGTTCAACGTTCGATGTTCGATGTTGGACGTTCATCTTTTAATATGTTGGACGTTCATCTTTTCATACGTTCGATGTTCAGTCTGTTCGATGTTCGACGTTCATCTTTCAAAGAATTGTAGAGTTTGCGAGACGTTTGATCATATGAAATCTTTCTATTTAATAAAACCTTATCTTGTGGAAAAGAAATTTTTCATCTTATTGGGCCTTGCCTGTTTGATTACCGTAGATTTTTTGCAGCTTTTTATTCCACGAATCATAAAGTGGGCGGTAGACGATCTTACTGCCTACAGGATCGATAACACAACCCTGTTAATCTACGCTCTTTACATAGTGGGGATTGCCATTTTGATCGGTATTTTTCGCTATATGTGGAGGCGCTGCCTCATCGGTACATCAAGGCGGGTTGAAGAAGGCCTGCGCAACAGGCTTTTTGGTCATATTCAGACCCTTTCCGCATCATATTTCGATAAAGTCAAGACCGGAGATCTGATGGCACATGCCACAAACGATATTCAACATATACGAATGGCCACCGGTATGGGCATGGTGGCGCTTACCGACGCACTTGTTCTTGGTACCGCGGCAATCGGGTTTATGGCATACATCAATGTCAAACTGACCGTCTTTGTACTCATCCCCATGCCCATGATCGTTTTGGGGGCACGTTTTTTCAGTAAAAAAATGCACCATCTCTACGGGGAGGTGCAAGGAACGTTTTCGGATTTAACCGAAGTAATAAGAGAACGTTTTGCAGGAGTTCGTATCATAAAGGCGTATAACCGACAACAGGAGGAAGCATCCCGGATTGAAGCGGTTTCAAGGGATTATATCGGGAAAAATTTAAGTCTGGTGAGAATTACCGGATCTTTTTTCCCCATGATGGTTTTTTTCTCAAACGTAAGCCTGGCAATCGTGCTCTTTTTAGGAGGCAGGCAGACCATAACCTTTACAATAACGACCGGAGATTTTGTCGCCTTCATCAGTTATCTTGGGCTCCTGACGTGGCCGATGATGGCTATAGGATGGGTAACAAACCTTATCCAGCGGGGCAAAGCATCGTTAGACAGAATCGATAAGATAATTCAGACGCTGCCGGAGATTGATGACAGGCCTGGGGAAGTTATCCTTAAACGGGTTAAGGGACCCGTGGTTTTTAAAAATGTTAGTTTTTCCTATGCACCTGATGTTCATGAATCCGGCTCATTGTCGGTTCTTGATCGCATTGATATAAAACTCGATTATGGGAAGATCCTTGGAATAGTGGGACCTCCGGGAAGCGGCAAGTCAACCCTTTTAAACCTGATTCCACGGATCTTTGACGTGTCACAGGGAAGCATTATGTTAGACGGGACAGATATTCGCAAGATAAAGGTTGGTGACCTCAGATCCCGGATTTCATTTATGCCCCAGGAACCCTTTTTATTTGCCGGTACAATCCGGGAAAACATAACGTTGGGCAATAAGGAAATAAAAGATCCGGAATTGATCAGGGCGGCTGAAGAAGCATGGATTTATGATACCATAACGTCGTTTCCTGACGGTTTTGAGACCATGGTTGGGGAAAAGGGGATTGTCCTTTCCGGGGGACAGAAGCAGCGTGTGGCCCTGGCACGTGCTTTGCTCAAGGACTCATCCATCATGATACTGGATGATCCCATCAGTCAGGTTGATATGGAAACCGGTGATGCCATCATAAAAACCATCCGGTCCATGGCCGGGCACAAGACCATCATCGTTGTCTCGCACCGGCTTTCCGCGGTTTGGTTTGCCGATCAGATTATCGCCCTTGAAAAGGGTCGTATTGTAGAATCCGGCAATCATGCCCAACTCATGGCACATGATAAATACTACGCAAAAACATTCCGTCTCCAGGAGATAGAAGAGGAATATGCATACTGATTTCGGTTATTTTGAGGAAAAGCAGCTTGGCAAGCCTTATGATGTAAAATTATTAAAACGGCTTTATCCATATGCCCTGCCTTATAGACTGCTATTGCTCTGCTCGATCATTTTAGTTGTTTTTATTACCCTGTTGGACCTTTCGCTTCCATACGTTACTAAAATTGCTATCGACCGCTATATTGTGCCGCAAAATGAATCCGCCGTGAACAAACGAACTGATTCAACCGAAGATAACATCAGATATTTAAAGGCGGATATAACCGACCCTGCCATCGAGGCGATTGTTTATAAATATTCCGACCGGTTCGAGATCGATGAATCTTTGGCGCGAATATCTTTTGACGAGCTTTCTCAACTTGAGGAAAAAGATCTTGCAATATTGCGCAAAGATGATCTTGCCGGCGTCACTTTTATTACGGCTATTTTCCTTGGCATGGTCATGGCCGGGTTTGTTCTCAATATGGTTCAGGTCATACTCATGGAATATACCGGCCAAATGATCATGCATGATCTGAGGGTAAGTCTGTTTGCACATATACAGAGCCTGTCGGTTGCATTTTTTACGCGCAATCCCGTGGGGCGTCTTGTGACTCGGGTAGCAAATGACATTCAGAACATGCATGAGCTGTTCACTTCGGTCATCGTATTTGTTTTCAAGGACCTTTTTCTGCTGGCAGGGATCACCCTTGTTCTCCTTAGTATTAACTGGCGCCTGGCGTTGGTTTGTTTTACGGTAATCCCCTTTGTTCTATATGCGTCCATTCATTTTTCAGGTCAGGCCAGGGAAGCATTCAGAATCTTACGGCTGAAAATCGCAGAAATCAATACACGGTTTTCGGAGACCATCGGCGGGATAAAGGTGATTCAGCTGTTTTTACAGGAGAAGAGAAATTATCTTGGGTTTAAACGGCTGAATCACGAGCACTACCTGGCCGGCATGAGACAGGTACATGTTTTCGCGGTGTTTATGCCTGTTATAGAACTTTTAGGGGCGGTTGCCATTGCGGTTGTGATTTTTTATGGCGGCGGCCAAGTCATGGCGGAAAGCATCAGCCTGGGCGCTCTGGTTGCCTTTCTTTCCTATATGAAGATGTTTTTCAGACCGATCCGGGACATTGCTGAAAAATACAATATCCTGCAAAATTCCATGGCATCGGCGGAGAGGATATTTTTAATCCTGGACAGCACGGAAAGCCTGCCGCAGGTTGCTCCCGCTGTTGAATCCGGAACAACATCCGGCTCAAAAGCTCAAAGACAGGCTTTGGAAAAAATTTCGGAA
>JAUVTO010000073.1 GCA_030601485.1 Desulfobacterales bacterium
AAATATTCGGTAAGACCTATACTTATGGTTATGGTTACAATTTTATCGGGTTCCGGTAAAAAACTTTCTAATTCCACGGCAGTTTTTATCCTGTTGGCAACATTTTTTGCCTCTTCACCTTTTGTTTCCGGCAGGATAACCGTAAATTCCTCTCCGCCATATCTGTAAGCGGAATCCATTGTTCTGAGACATGACTTAATAATCCGGCTAATCCTGACCAGCACTTTATCGCCTTCAAGATGGCCGTATGAATCATTATACATCTTGAAGTTATCAATGTCCAAAAGCAAAAGTGAAAGTGAATGGCCGTAGCGGCTGCACCGGCCAATTTCTACTTCGAGTTGATTATAAAAGTGCCTTAAATTATACAGTTTTGTGAGACCGTCTGTTATTGCGAGTTTCTCCAGTTTGTCGAGTACCCGGGCCCGATTCTTGATTACTTGTCGATTTTGTAACACTTTTTTTAATCTTATCAGCAGTTCTTCGAAACGAAAAGGTTTAAAGATAAGATCGCTGGCACCTTTGTTTATGGCTTCTTCAAAAGAATATTCGCTACTGTAACCTGTCATTACAATGACATCTATATCATGATTTTGTTTCATAATGTTGGTAAGTTGAAGACCATTCTTACCGGGCAGCATTATGTCGGTTATGGCTACATTCACACGGTTCGATTTTAATAATTCGAGTGCTTCTTCCGCACTGGAAGCCGTTATGGAATTGTATCCCGACCTGGTTATAAATTCGTGCATCGAATCTTTTATGTTATCATCGTCGTCGACGATTAAAACGAGTTCATCCATCTCTTTTTTGACCATGGTCTTGTTTTTATATGAATATATTTTCTATAATTATACGTCTGTAAAATTCTATCCCGCCATAAGCGGGATCAAAATCACAAATCTTTCAGCGGCAACCGGTTTATTCCATCATTCCATTAATTGGGGTGAAGCCTCTAAATCCAACTACTGCTTCTTAAATGCCGGGGTTGACATATTTAACAACAATTTGATAAAAGGCGTTCTCTTTACTTTAATTTATTAATAATTGCCGGAAGGCTCAGGGTGAAAATCTGTTAATAACTTATTATTATAATTCCAAAGCAAGATTGTGTCAACAGGCTTTTGGGTGATTGTTCAAAAGAGATATTATAAGCAATAATGAAAAATATACGAAATTTCAGCATTGTAGCACATATTGATCACGGCAAATCCACGCTTTCCGATCGCCTGATACAAATGACCAAGGTGGTTATGGACCGGGATTTTAAAGATCAGATATTAGACACCATGGACATTGAACGGGAACGCGGTATTACCATAAAAAGCCAGACCTTTTGCCTGCCGTATACATCAAAAAATAATCAGACATATTCCCTGAATCTCATAGATACACCCGGACATGTAGATTTTACTTATGAAGTTTCCCGGGCGCTTGCTTCTTGCGAAGGGGCATTGCTTTTGATAGATGCCAGCCAGGGGGTAGAGGCTCAGACCCTGGCCAACCTTTATCTGGCCCTGGAACATGACCTTGAAATTATACCCGTAATCAATAAAATAGATTTGCCGTCGGCTGATGTTGAGCGGGTAAAAAAACAAATAAAAGAAGACTTGGGACTTGATCCGGAAACTGCGATACTTACATCAGCCAAGGAAGGCATAGGCATCGAAGACGTACTTGAGGGTATCGTAAATTATCTGCCACCTCCCACGGGAGACCCGGATGCGCCCTTTAAAGCTTTGATTTTTGACTCTCACTATGATCCTTTTCAGGGAACCATTGTTCACTTTCGGGTCTTTCAAGGAAGAGTAAAGCCAAAAGATCTGATTACTTTTATGTCAAATAAGGCCGTTTATAAGGTTGAGGAAGTCGGAATATTTCAGATCAACCGTATACCACAGAAAGAGATTTCAGCAGGCCAGGTGGGCTATATGATAGCAGGTATAAAGACGGTCAGCGACACCCAATGCGGGGATACCATTACCTTAAAAGACCGCCCCTGTGAAACACCCATGCCCGGATTCAAGGAAGCGAAACCGGTGGTTTTTTCTTCGATTTACCCGGTTGCCTCCGATGGCTACGGGGAACTGGCTACGGGCCTGGAAAAACTGCAACTAAACGATGCTTCCCTTATTTATGAAAAAGATACGTCCGTGGCTCTGGGATTTGGGTTCCGCTGCGGCTTTTTAGGGCTACTCCATCTTGAGGTTGTTCAGGAACGTCTTGAGCGTGAATACGATCTTTCTTTGATACTTACGGCGCCTTCGGTCAGATACGAGATTGTCATGAATGACGGCTCCACATTAACTATCGACAATCCGGCCTTATACCCGGATCCTACAAAGATTGAATGCACAAAAGAGCCGTTTATCCGTGCCTCCATTATAATACCGGATCGGTATATGGGGACGGTTATGAAGCTCTGCCTGGATCGAAGAGGGATTAATAAGAATTATCAGTATCTGACCAATAATCGGTTGGAGATGATATTTGAACTTCCCCTCGCCGAAGTTGTTTATGATTTTTACGACAAGCTTAAGTCTGTTACCCAGGGGTATGGATCTTTTGACTACGAATTGATAGATTTCAGGAAAACCGACCTTGTCAAGGTGGATATTCTGATCAACGGGAATCGTGTTGATGCGCTTTCCCAGTTGGTTCATCGGGACAGAGCGGTTGAGCGGGCACGGCGCGCATGTGAAAAACTGCGGGATGAAATTCCGCGACAGATGTTTAAAATAGCCATCCAGGGGGCTATAGGCGGTAATATTATTGCCCGCAAAACGGTGTCGGCGTTTAGAAAGGATGTCACGGCAAAATGTTATGGCGGTGACATAACCCGAAAACGCAAGCTTCTTGAAAAACAGAAAAAAGGAAAAAAACGGATGAAGATGGTGGGTCAGGTAATGATCCCCCAGTCCGCATTTTTATCCGTGCTGAAAACAGACACAGATTGAGACCCTTGAAAAGGTGAACAAATGGGAAAAACCATTGCCGAAAAAATTTTTGATGCCCACCATGTTGACAGCCCTGCAAAAGATATTCATGTGATCCGACTGGACGCCGTATTCTGTCATGAGATTACAACACCGATGGCAATCAATGATTTGGTGAGCCGTAACAAGGACCGTGTTTTTGATACGGATAAAATCAAGGCGGTCATCGATCATGTTACGCCGGCAAAAGACTCAAAGACCGCCGAGCAGGGTAAAATTCTTAGAGATTGGGCCAGGCGCCACAATATTCTTGATTTTTTTGACATCGGCAGAAACGGGATCTGCCATGTGCTTTTCCCTGAAAAGGGATTTGTGCGCCCGGGTTTTACGGTGATCATGGGTGATTCTCATACCTGTACCCATGGTGCATTCGGTGCATTTGCTGCCGGAGTCGGGACCACGGATCTTGAGGTGGGAATTCTTAAAGGCGTTTGTGCCTTTCACTATCCTTCAACCATTAAAATAAATATCATCGGACGGATGCCTGAAGGTGTCCTGGCCAAGGATGTGATTCTTTCCGTGATCGGCCGCCTGGGGGTCAACGGCGCCACCAACAAAGTCCTGGAATTTACCGGGCCGATTGTGGATGCCATGACCATGGAATCGAGGATGACGCTGTGCAATATGGCTGTTGAAGCCGGTGCAACATCAGGGATCTGCCTTCCTGACATGACAACGGTTGAATATTTATGGGAATTCATTAAAAATGAATATTCCGATAAAAAAACAGCTCTTGATGATTTTAGCGGGTTCTCTTCTGATTCTGATGCCCGGTATGACCAGGTGATGGAGCATGATGCAAGTCGCCTGGAACCGCTGGTTACCTTTGGATATAAGCCCGATCAGGTAAAACCGGTCAAGGACATGGGAGCCATAAAGGTGGATCAGGTATATATAGGCTCATGCACTAATGGAAGAATCGAAGATCTCAGGGTTGCCGCCCATGAGCTTTCCGGGCAAAAGATCAGCAATTCCGTTCGGGGCATTGTTTCTCCGGCCACACCAAAGATTTACCGCCAGGCAATGGAGGAAGGGATTCTGAAAATATTTTTGGATGCCGGATTCTGCGTTACAAATCCCACATGCGGTGCCTGTTTGGGCATGAGCAACGGCGTATTAGCCCAAGGCGAAGTCTGTGCATCCACAACAAACAGAAATTTCAACGGACGCATGGGCAAAGGAGGTATGGTGCACCTTGTAAGTCCTGCTACAGCGGCAGCTACAGCCATCGCGGGTTACATTGCGAACTCAAGCCTTTTCAAAGGTTGACGGTCTCGTAAAAAATCCAACTTCTGCGTTGTGCTGCATTTCGTAATCATTCAACGTACGAAAAGTACACCTCATGATTACAAAATTTGCACGCCTTGAATTTGAACTTTTTACGAAACCGTCTAAATCGGACTTTTTACGAGTTCATCAGAGAGCTGTTCCAAAAATCCACGGAATTTAGAGAAATTCTATAAGCCTCGCAGATTGGCTGTTTAGAGGTACTTAAATAGGCAACGTAACAGAACAGTCCTAATTTTACTCAATTTTATGATTTATGGATGCACAATATATGGTAATTTACTTTAAAAATCTACAATATATTCTAATTCAATGAAATTATATATAAATTAAGTATAATTTTACTTGACACTAATAAATTATAAGCCAATGATATAATTATTATATATTTCGCCCAAGGATGTTCTTCTAAAATTTGATCAAATAAGCAAAAGCGCTTTAAAGAAAATTAAAGAATATCTTATAATGAATAAGGCTTCAATAATTTGACTTTAATTCGGTGGTTGCTACTATGGAGTTCCCCATTAAAATGTGCACATCATGCTCCAACGGGTCATAGCTGCCCTATTGGTAGTCTAAAAAACCATATCCAATAATCCATTCTTAATTTAAATTAGGAGGTGTGTAATGAAACACCTAATATTATCCCTGTTATTTATTATTTCTATTTTTTCAGCAAGTGCCTTTGCCCAATGTACAGAAGGTAATTGTAAGAATGGGCAAGGAACTTATAAGTATTCTGATGGCGCTAAATATAACGGCCAATGGAAAAACAGCAGGTTAGATGGGCAAGGAACGCTTACCTATCTTGATGGTAGTAAATATGTGGGACAATGGAAGAATGATCAGAGGCATGGGCAAGGAACTTATATTTATCCTGACGGCAGTAAATATATAGGACAATTTAAAGATGGTCAGAAGCATGGGCAAGGAACTTATATTTTTCCTGATGGTAGTAAATATGTGGGGCAATGGAAAAATAGTCAGATGAATGGGCAAGGAACGCTTACTTATTTTGGTGGTAGTAAATATGTGGGTCAATGGAAGAATAATAGCTACATTAAAAACCTGAAAGGCAATGAGACACATAAGACTTTGCCGAAAAAGATGGCCGAGGAAAAATCCCAGAAAGCTGAATCTTCCAAATCTTCAAAGGTATCCGAGAAAACCACGAATAAGCGTTATCACACTGTCAGAGCTGGTGAAACACTTTACAGCATCAGCCGGCGGCACGATTTAACGGTGCAAAAGATCCGTCTGTTGAACAAGCTGAACGATAGCTCTGTAATTCACCCGGGACAGAAACTTTTGTTAACCCTCTAACTTGGCATAAATGTTATAGGCAAGGACCTCCAAAGGTCATAATTTAGAAGGGAGCTTGATAGTGCAACTTAATAAATAAATGGCTTCTCTGGTGTACGTGCATCTTATTCTTCGGCCATCTGTATTAAATATGCAATAATATGATGTGCACCGAGTTTAATAACGGCATTTAGGGAAGCTTTGATATTAAAAATGGGGATAGTATATATCAAGAAAATATCCGGGTTCATACGACTCTACACTCAATCAGAGTGATGGCTCATCGAACTGGATGATGCCTTGAAACAAAAGAAGCTTTCAAGGCGGAAAAAGCAGGATCAGAAATGAACCTGCTTTTTTTATTCTGAGGATGGCACTTCGTGTTTCAAGTATTTATTCTTATTAAAATACTCTGCCTCGGATATTAAAAAATTGAAGCACTAAAATTTCAATGTTTCGGTTTGAGATCAAGTACTAAATTGGTTTGAAGCAAAGTGCGTATAAAGTCACGGAACCTTCAATCCACCAGCCCAGACACCAATATGAGCATATTATGTTTCCTAATAATGTTTCAATTATTTTCTATTAACCACTTCAAACCAGTTGGTCTATCCTTTTAGACTTTTAAGATTTACCTTTCTCTTAATATTACCCAACATATTGTAAAAACAGTCAAAAAAAGGCGAGATTATTGTCAAATATTGTCAAATACTTTTGGGATACAATTCGCCGATATAAGCTAACTGCTTGACATCTATATATTATTCTATTTTTTTAAAACAAAATGTTAAACCTTGCACGATTTTTGCTTTACATTATTTTAATCAATTAAGATTTTTGGGTGCGCGCGTCTTTTCAGCAGAAAATCTTCAAAAGGTTAATTCTTATGAATTAGTGGGGTACTAAAGATGTTTAGGCCATCGCTTATTCTCATTTAAATGACCCTAAACCGTTCAAGGATTTATCTGAAAGAAGAGTGGTGAGAAAAGAACTGTTGATAAGATTTGGATCTTTTTTAAATGACACTAAGGATTTTAATCTCAAATCGGAGAAAGAGGTCAATATATGAGTAAAATAAAATTGATATGCTTCGTTTGTATCTCGCTGTTGTTTTTTGGTACTTCAGTTCAGGCAAATCTGCGGAGCAGTCAAAATGATTTCACAACCAAATTCCTGAAAGAAAAGTTCATAGGTGGTGGACCTGGACAACAGGCCAATGTGCTGATGGCAGTTGGTCAAGGCTTTTTCTTTCAAAATGCAGCACTAGAATCTGTTGCACCCACTTGTAATCCCGATGGGTATATGACAATTTACACAACCGAGGAGTTGGTGTTTCAAAGAGGCTTTAACTTTGATGCCGAAGTCGAAATAATACAGACTGGATACCCATCGCCTGAACCTCCATCGCCTGACCCCCCATTGCCTCTACCCACACTGCCTATGACATAAATCCGATTAGAAGTACAGAATCGGTTAAAAGTCATTGATTGACTGATGAGCGAGGGCAACAAGAAAGCCTCAAGGTTAAACATTTAGGATTTGTTACGTATAGCTTGATACCTCAACACGAAGTCAATTTATACCGACTGCATATACCTAATAAGTGTTTTATCCATAGTCCATCTTACCAAAAGCACAGCCCAACATCAATTAGGCCCGAATACATACATCGCATAATGTCCCCTCAAAGTCAAAAAGGAAAACCCCCGAAAAAGGATTTGCCCTATTGAAAAACGATATCCCAAATAATTTAGGGCCTCAAAAACCTGTCAAAGTTTGACACAGAATTTGCCAAAAATTGCTTAATGATTTTTCTTCACAATTTATACATTTAATCTAACTTGTTGAAATCTATTAAGATTACCTAATTTAGAGTTGTATTGTTAACCCTGCATGAATTTTGCATACATCAGAATAGTGCTACTTGGATACAATATCAATATGGCTATTCAACCGAGATATGGAAACGAAGTTGTAATGATATTTTAGATAAACACATAAAATCAAAAGGAATAACAAGATGAAGTTAAGATTAGGAAGTATCAGTAAAAGGAATTTGACACTCCCTGCCGCCATTATTCTAATGGCTGTCTGCTTTGTAGTTTTTCAATCAACCGACTCAAAAGCCGCCACCGCCAAAGAGATTAATGTAAGCGTTGACGCTACCCTTAAAAACTTTTATCAAGATGTTAAAGGTGCTAAAGAGTATTTAAAAACATCCAAAGCTATATTAGTGTTCCCCAGCGTTTATAAAGCCGGTTTTGGAATCGGTGGCGAATATGGAGAGGGGGCCTTGCGAATAGGCGGCAAGACCGTTGATTACTACAGTACCGTCGCAGGCTCATTCGGCTTTCAGCTCGGAGCGCAGAAGAAAACGCTGATTTTGGTTTTTACCCAGAAAAAGGCACTTAAAAGTTTCCGTGAGAGTAACGGCTGGAAAGCAGGTGTGGACGGCTCTGTTGCTTTAGTAACGGTCGGTATCGGAGGTTCTATTGATACTACCAACATCAAAGACCCGATAGTTGCTTTTGCCTTCGACCAAAAAGGTTTGATGTACAACCTGACCATAGAGGGTTCCAAGTTCTCAAAAATAAAAAAATAAACGTCTGAAAAGGAATAGTTCTATCAAGGGGAAAGC
>JAUVTO010000019.1 GCA_030601485.1 Desulfobacterales bacterium
AACAAAGGCTACATTTACGTGAGAGCCGAGTATCCCCTGGCCGTAGAAATACTCAATGCGGCCATTGCCCAGGCCAGAGCGTACGGCCTCCTGGGAAAAGGAATTCTGGGAACATCTTTCGATTTTGACATAGAACTGTTCCTGGGCTCCGGGGCTTTTGTCTGCGGTGAGGAAACCGCCCTTCTGGCATCTTTGGAGCAAAAAAGAGGCAATCCCAGACCCAGACCCCCATTTCCTGCAACCCAGGGTCTTTTTGGCAAGCCCACAGTGATCAACAACGTGGGAACATTGTCTAACCTGCCACTTATTATGTATAAAGGTGCCCAATGGTGGAGATCTATAGGCTCTGAAACCACAAAAGGGACCAAGGTTTTCTCCCTGACCGGCCATATTGTTCGGAGCGGTCTGATCGAAGTTCCCATGGGAATTTCATTGGGTGAAGTTGTATTCGACTTAGGAGGCGGGATATCCGGCGGCAAAAAATTCAAGGCCGTACAGCTCGGCGGTCCCTCCGGAGGATGCGTCCCCGCCGAACATCTCAACATTCCCATCGATTACGAATCCCTCCGGGACATCGGCTGCATCATGGGATCCGGCGCCATGGTGATTCTGGATGAAGACGCCTGCATGGTGGATACGGCGAGATTCTTTCTTGAATTTAATGCAGACGAATCCTGCGGACAGTGTCTCCCTTGCCGGCGGGGCCTTCCACTGATGATCCATATCCTGGAAAAGATCACAGAGGGAAAAGGTGAAATCAAAGATTTAGAAACACTAAAAGACATTGCAACAGGCATGCAAAAAACGTCTCTTTGCGCTCTGGGTCAGACTGCAGCCAGCCCTACCCTCAGCACAATCCGCCATTTCATAGAAGAATATGAAGCCCACATTATTGAAAAAAGATGCCCGGCCGGTGTGTGCGCCGCTCTGTTCAGGACCACATGCCGGAATGCCTGTCCAATAAACCAGGATATACCTGCCTATATGGCACTTGCCAGACAGGGCGAGTTTGAGGAAGCCTACAAGGTTATCAAACAGACCAACCCCATGCCTCTGGTTCTCGGAAGAGTCTGCCACCATCCTTGCGAAGAGAAATGTGACCGGCGAAAGCTCGATGAACCCCTGGCCATTCGAGAGATCAAAAGATTGGTCGCAGACTACGCCTACGAAAACAACTTTGAGTACCGTCCGCCCAAACGGGCAGAAAGAAAAGAGAAAATAGCCATTGTGGGTTCGGGTCCCGCAGGACTTTCGGCGGCTTATGATCTCAGTATAGAAGGATTCGGGGTTACTGTGTTTGAAGCCCTTTCGGTTGCGGGAGGCATGCTCGCGGTGGGGATCCCGGAATACAGGTTGCCCAAAAAATTCCTTGAGCATGACATCGAACAAATCCGGAAAATGGGCGTCGAAATCAAATTAAATACCCGAATCCAAAACATCGACGATCTATTTGCCAGGGACTACAAGGCCATATTCCTGGCCGTTGGTGCTCATGGCGAAAGAAGGATGAACATCCCGGGAGAAGAACTAACAGGTGTGTTCCGGGGCACGGAATTTCTGAAAGATCTGAACTCGGGCCAAAGCGTTGATCTCGGAAAAAAGGTCATCGTGGTAGGTGGAGGCAACAGCGCGGTCGATTGTGCGCGTGTGGCCAGACGCATGGGCGCGGAGGTGACCATTCTCTATCGCAGAGAAAAGCAGGATATGCCGGCCATCCCCGAAGATATCGAGGCCGCTGAGAAGGAAGGGGTGCACATAGACTGTCTCAGCGTTCCCGTGGAAATTATCGGGAACGGCCGTGTTCAGAAGATCAGATGTCGCCACATGGCGCTTGCAGAATTCGACACAAGCTGCAGGAGGATCCCTTGTGATCTTAAGGATTCGGAATACATCATCCAAGCAGACAGCCTCATCGAGTCGATCGGACAATTTCCGGAAACCGAATTTTTGAATGTCAGAACAACACGAGGCGGAAAGCTTGACGTGGATTCCCTGAGTTTGTCCACGGACAGGGAAGGGGTTTTTGGTGGCGGGGATGCCGTCACCGGGCCGCTGACCGTTGTGGACGCCATGGCCCACGGTCAAAGAGCGGCCTGCGCCATCAGACGTTACCTGGATGGTGAATCGCTGGAGACGGTTCCGACGAGGGTCGATCCGGAAAAGTACCATATTCCCTACGCACCCAAGGAAGAAGAGTATGAAGAAAAACCCAGAGTACGGTTAAAAGAAGCAGATCTGAATGTGAGGACCAGCACTTTTGAGGGAACCCTCAAAACTTACTCAAAAGAAGAAGCCATGGAAGAGGCGGGACGATGTCTCCGCTGTGACGCAGGGAGGTAAATGAGATGGTTTATGTCACTATCAACGACAAGGATTTTGAAGCTGCGGAAGGTTCCAATCTGCTGGATGTCTGTGAAGATAACGGGATCCATATACCGCATTTGTGTCACAAAAAGGGTCTGAGCCCTGTTGGGGTTTGCCGTCTTTGTCTGGTGAAAGTTTCAGGAATGCGGGGTCTGGTTCCGGCCTGCAGTACAAAGGTCACGCAAGGAATGCAAGTGATTACGCACGATGAGGAGATCAACGCACTCCGCCGCCTGAACCTGGAAATGCTGTTATCCGAACATGAACACAACTGCCTTGTCTGTGAAAGCAACGGGAAATGCGAACTTCAGGATTTGGTTTACGAGTTCGGGATCGACACGGTACGTTTTCCGATCAATAAAGAAACAAAACCTGTGGACGACTCAAGCGAGGTTATCGTCAGGGATCCAAACAAATGCATTCTCTGCGGAAGATGTGTTCGTGCCTGTCAGGAAGTTGCCTGCAAAAATATTTTGGGATTTACCGATCGCGGTCCGGCACTGGCTTTGGGGGCCGGACTTAACGAACCTCTGGCCTTTACGGAATGCGCTTCCTGCGGGGCATGTGTGCAGGCCTGTCCCACAGGATCACTCACTGAAAAGCATGCTCGCTTTCAGGGAAGAAACTGGGAGTTTAATAAGGTCCGAACAACCTGCCCCCACTGCGGCGGAGGGTGTCAGATGGAGCTGTGGACCAGGGACAAAAAGATTGTAAAGGTTTACGGGGTGGAGGAAGAACATACCGAAAACAAAGGAAACCTATGCGTCAAGGGAAGATTCGGCCTTGATTTCGTCCAAAGTCCGGAGCGTCTGAAAAAACCGCTGATCAAGAGAAAGGGAAAATTTGAAGAAGCGGAATGGGACGAGGCGCTGAATTTTGTGGCAGGCAAATTTCAGGAAATAAAAAATACTCACGGCCCCGATGCCCTGTCAGGGATCGCTTCTTCAAAATCAACAAACGAAGAATGCTACCTCTTCCAAAAATTCATACGCACCTGTTTTGGCACGAACAATATCGATTTTTGTACCCGGCTCTGTCATACACCCAGTGCCGTGGCGCTCACCAGGGCTTTCGGGGGCGGCGCCATGACAAATTCAATGAGCTTGGTCGATCAAGCCGACGTTCTGCTGGTTGCCGGACTGAACCTTTCTGAAATGTACCCCGTTTTCGCTAACGCCATGAAAAAACGGGTCATTTCCGGCAATCTCAAGCTTATTATCGTTGATCCGCGAAGAACAGAAACCGCAGAATATGCAGACGTCTGGCTCAGTCCCCGCGTTGGTACGGACATTGCCTGGATAAACGGGATGCTCCATGTGATACTCAATGAAGGTCTCTACGATCGCGAATTCATAGAAAACAGAACCCATGGATTCGAGGAGTTAAAAGATATAATCTCCAAGTATACCCCGGCCAGGGTGGAGGAAATCTCAGGGATTCCCGAGGCTAAAATCATAGAGGCGGCACGGCTCTACGGAAAAGCCCTCAGGGGCTCTATCCTCTACGGCATGGGGGTGACCCAGCATATACACGGAACGGACAACGTCGGGGGGCTCTGTAATCTGGCGCTTTCCACCGGTAACATCGGAAAACAAGGAACCGGCCTTAACACCATCGCAAAACAAAACAACGGTCAGGGCGCCGGCGACATGGGGTGTTTGCCCCCTATCTATCCTGGCGGTCAACCGGTCTCCAATCCGGCGGTTCAGGAGAAGTTCGAGAAGGCGTGGGGGGTGAATCTCTCACCAAAACCGGGAATTACCGAGGCAAGCATGCTCCTTGATGAAAATGCAATCAAAGGACTCTACGTTATGGGCGGAAACCCCATGCGGAGCGGCCCCAATATTTCCCGTATTCAGAATATCCTGGAAAATCTGGATTTCATGGTGGTTCAGGATATGTTTTTGACTGAAACAGCCAAGATCGCCGACGTGGTTCTCCCGGCCTGTTCATTTGCCGAAAAAGACGGAACGTTTACCAATACGGCCCGGTTTATCCAAAGGGTGCGCAAGGCCTTCGAGCCCAGAGCCGAGAGCAGACCCGATTGGGAAATTATCTGCGATCTGAGCCAAAAAATGGGCTACACCATGTCCTACCGGAATCCGGAAGATATTATGGATGAAATTGTTTCACTGACCCCACCTTACGCAGGGATTTCGTACAGTCGGTTAGAAGAAAAAGGCCTTCGCTGGCCGTGTCCCCAAAGAAACCATCCCGGGACCCTTTATCTCTGGGCCGAAACGTTCAACACCCAAAGCGGCAAAGGCATGTTTTTTCCGGCGGACTACCATGATCCCGCCGAATTGCCGGACAAAGAGTATCCTTTCATCTTAACAACGGGAAAAGATCTTTATCATCTGCATACGGGTTCCTATACGCGTAACTCTGTGCCCCTATATAATCTGTCCCCTGAAGACGTTCTGGAAATCCATCCGTCAGACGCAGAGCGAGTCCAAGTCAAAAACGGAGAAGAAATCCACGTCCGTTCTCGAAGGGGTTCCATGAAGATCAATACCAGGGTGACCGATCGGGTCCCGGAGGGAACGGTTTTCACAACCCTCCATTCCGACAATATAGCGGTCAATGCGCTGACCATTGATGCTCTCGACCCCATGGCCAAGACCCCTGAGCTCAAACTTTGTGCAGTGAAATTAGAAAAACCGGCCTAAAGTTCAAAGGTCTCGATTTTTAAGACGTCTAAAGGAGATCTTTTAATATTTCGTTTACAATTTTCGGATTGGCCTTGCCTTTTGTCTCTTTCATGACCTGACCCACGAAAAAACCGAAAAGTTTTGTTTTGCCGTTTTGGTAGTCTGCCACTTCCTTTGAACACTCTTCAAGGATCTTTAATACAACCGCTTTGATGGCGGACTCATCCGTAACCTGGACCAGCCCCTTTGCTTTCACGATTTCTTTGGGCGCTCTGCCGGTTTGAGCCATTTCATCAAATACGGTCTTTGCAATTTTGCCGCTGATAATATTATCGTCAATCAGTTTAAGAAGTTGGGCGAGATTGCCGGGGGAAATCGGAGACTCGGCAATTGGCTTGCCCCGGGCGTTTAAAAGGCCCAGCAATGACCCCATGATCCAGTTGCTGACCGGCTTGGGATTTGGAAATTGTGTAACACATTCCTCAAAATAATCTGCAAGCTCGTGGCTCGATGTCAGAAAACCGGAATCGTATGAAGGAAGACCGTATTCATCCATAAAGCGCTTCTTTTTTTCATCCGGAAGTTCGGGGAGTCTTTTTCTGATCGAATCGATCCAGTGATCGTCTATAACCAGCGGCAAAAGGTCGGGGTCCGGAAAGTAGCGGTAGTCATGGGCCTCTTCCTTACCCCGCATGGATATGGATTTGTTTTTAACAGGGTCCCACAGCCGGGTCTCCTGAATGACCTGGCCGCCGTCATCTAAAATTTCTTTTTGCCGGTTGATCTCGAAAGAAAGCGCATTTTCAACATGCTTGAAAGAGTTTAGGTTTTTTATTTCCGTACGGGTCCCCAGGGTCTCAGATCCTTTTGGTCGTATGGATATATTGGCGTCACAGCGAAAACTTCCTTCTTCCATGTTGCCGTCGCTGATTCCGATATAGCGAAGTATCGATCTTAGATGCCGCAGATAAGCCCCGGCTTCTTCAGGCGTCCGCATGTCCGGTTCACTCACGATTTCGATCAGGGGTACTCCGGTACGGTTGAAATCGACTTTGCTCAACGGGCGGTCAGGATCATGGGACAGCTTGCCTGCGTCTTCTTCCATGTGTATCCGGGTAATACCGATCCTTTTTTGATTGCCGTTTATTTCTATCTCAATAAATCCGTTTTCGGCAATCGGCAGTTGATACTGGGAAATCTGGTATCCTTTTGGGAGGTCGGGATAGAAATAGTTTTTGCGGGCAAATCTACTCTCCCGGTTGATCATACAGTTCGTTGCAAGGCCCATGCACAGGGCGTACTCAACAACCTTTTTATTGAGAACCGGCAGCACGCCGGGCATACCCAGGCAAACCGGACAGGTGTGCGTATTGGGCGGCGCCCCGAATGATGTTGAGCAACTGCAGAAAATCTTTGTTTTCGTCTTGAGCTGAGCGTGAACTTCAAGCCCGATTACAGGTTCATATGTCATTTTAAATCCTTGCGTTTTGACGGTTTCTTTGATGGTCTGTGGTAACACATTCGCTAAATATAAAATTCTGAACCAAAGCAAAAAATTAGTCAAGCCATATTTAAAACCTTACTGTAAACCTCTCTACCAGTAATAAATGTGTTGACAATAAGAAGATTCGGCATTACAGTAATACCATAAAAAACATAAGTATTATATGTATAATATGGGAGGCTGCCATGGCACTTGTAAAAAAAACCATTGAGCTTGATCAGGAACAAATCAATCGCATTAAAATCGCATTAAAGGCCAAATCAGAAAAAGAAGCCATCAATACCGTTCTTAAACAGTTCGATACGGATATCCAGCTGGCTGAAGTAACTCTGGCAGATGCCGGAAGTTTTGATTTTGAGGAGGTCTAAGACGTGCAAGAAAAAGTTGTTTTCGATACCAATATCTATATCGGCATATTCAATCATGGTCTTTATCAGCATGAAATCAGCGGGTTAAATAAGGTGATGTATATGGTTCATCCCGTGCTTCATGAATTATGGATAGGCGCAAAGGGAAATGCCGAAATAAAGCATCTGATTCGCCTTGGTAGCACATTTGTTAAATTAGGTCGCCTGGTGCAACCTGAGTCATCTACTCAAATTTTAATCGGCCGTGTATGCCATAAACTTCGTTTTTCCGGAAAACTGGATCCAAAAAATCCGAGAGATTACAACGACGTTTGCATTGCTCTGTTGGCCCGTCAAATCGGAGCCACGGTAATCACCCGAAATGTTGAAGACTTTAAAAGAATTAATGAAGCGATTGATTTCAATTTTAGAGATGCAAGTTAGGGGCTTCGCCCCAATTGGAATGGTGGAATGCTGGAATAATGGAATAATGGAATATTGCTCTTAAAAGGATGTTATTCATTTATTTAATTTAGTATCAAGAGGCGTTTTACAATAACCCAGTTTCCCATTTTCTCTCTGAGCCGTAGACTCTCCGAGCCGGAGGCCCAAAACCCATAATTCCAGCATTCCATTGTTCCATTATTCCAATTTTGAGCAAAGCGAAAGAACTTAAAATGATAATATTATCTGTGTATACCTGCCCGCTTGTGTCTCAGGCTTTCTCGCCTTGCCTCTCTGCAATGCTCTCGCTTGCAAAGATGACTGGCTGGACTGGTAGGTGTCTCGCATGGCAGGCGGGTCTGCGAAAATCTGCGTCCTATTTAATGATAGAGGAATAAAATGAAATTTTTCCTGTGCGTGCTCGGAATGGTGATGGTCGTGGAAGGTTTTCCATATTTTGCATTTCCGGCAAAGATGAAGTTTGTTTTAGAAAAAGTCCTTGAAATGCCGGATAAGTCTTTGCAAAAATTCGGTCTTGTTCTTATGTTTGCAGGAATTTTGCTGGTATATCTGGGGAAAAGATAGCCCTCATGTTTTTATTGAACGATTACAACTATGATCTGCCCGATGACCTCATAGCCCAAAAACCGGCGGATCAACGGGACCGTTCAAAGCTTCTATTTCTGCATAAGGGAACCGGCAAACTGTCCCACCATAAATTTTATGAAATTTATGATCTCCTTTTTCCAACGGATTTACTGGTTTTAAACAACACCCAGGTGATTCCGGCACGACTTTTCGGAAAAAAGGATACCGGGGGCAAGGCGGAAGTTTTTATCCTTGATTACCCCGGCGAGCGTAAAAACCATACCTGCAAGGAACTTGTCTTAAGATGTCTGATTAAAACCTCAAAAAAACCGAAAAACGGTACGCCGTTATTTTTTTCCCGGGGCTTGCAAGCCAGGGTTGTCGACTGTCAACAGGGAATTTATAATGTAAAATTTTCATGTAAAGATAATTTTGAAAGTCTCCTTGACAGGATAGGGCATGTTCCGTTACCCCCATATATTAAACGGAACGATTGTAAGGATGACAGGACATCTTACCAGACCGTTTATGCTTCGCAAAAAGGCGCCGTTGCCGCACCCACGGCGGGACTCCATTTTTCGAAAAAACTCCTTACAAAAATAGCAGAAAAAGGTGTCAGGATCGCTACAGTTACGCTGCACGTGGGTTACGGTACGTTTTTGCCGGTCAGGGTATCGGATATAAGAGATCACAAAATCCATTCTGAGTGGTACTCTATTTCCAAAGATACTACCGATGTTATAAACCATGCCAAAACAAAAGGCAGACGCATCATTGCCGTGGGCACGACCTGCGTACGCGCGTTAGAGTATGCTTCGGATGACGGAGGGAACGTGGCTCACGGCAGCGGAAGCTGCGATCTTTTCATATATCCCGGGTACGGGTTTAAGGTTGTAGATGCAATGATTACGAATTTCCATCTTCCCAAATCGACGCTTTTAATGCTTGTATCCGCTTTTGCAGGTCGGGAGAAAATATTGAATGCATACCGGACGGCCATAGATAACAAATACAGGTTGTTCAGTTATGGGGATGCGATGTTTATTGCATGATTCATGCTCTCATTAAATCACTGAAACTTAAGCCGGATAAATCGGGAAAGTTACAAGTGAGCTAAAGTTTGAAGTGAGCTAAAGTTAAGGAGTCGCTACGCTCCGGCTTCTATAAAAATTGGCAGTATTCCTTAACTTTAGGCACTTTAGTTCACTTTAGATCACTTCACACTTAATTGGCTAAGCATTTTTTGCCACAAAAAGCACAAAATTCACAATTAAGAAACTAAAACGAATTACATGTCCAATTTCAAAATAATTGCAACATCTGACACCACACGGGCAAGGGCCGGTATCTTACAGACGGCCCACGGTGAGGTAGAGACCCCCGTTTTTATGCCGGTGGGAACGCTTGGCACGATAAAATCCATGTCACCCGAAGAGCTTATTGGGTGCGGGACCCAAATCGTTCTGGGAAATACCTATCATCTGTACCTCAGACCCGGATGCGATGTTATCCGCCGTTTTGCCGGCCTCCACAATTTTATGAACTGGGATCGGCCTATTTTAACGGACAGCGGCGGCTTTCAGATCTTTTCCCTTGCCAAACTTGGAAAGATTACGGATGAAGGCGCTTCTTTTCAGTCCCATATCGATGGATCAAGACATTTGCTGACCCCTGAAAAGTCGGTTGAAATACAGCTTTGTCTCGGATCAGACATCATCATGTGCCTTGACCACTGCATCAAATACCCGGCAAGCCGTGAACATACCAAAGAAGCACTTGAGCTTACCACGCGCTGGGCAAAAAGATGCAACATGGCTTTGCAAAAAGGCACCGATTCTTTAGATCTGGCCGTCTCAAAGCCCCCTTTCCTTTTCGGCATCGTTCAAGGAGGCATGTTTAAGGATCTCAGAAAACATTCAGCGGAGAGTTTATCTGAAATCGCTTTCAGCGGTTATGCCATCGGGGGGCTCAGCGTGGGTGAACCAAAGGAGATTATGTTTGAAATTGCTGATTTTACGCTCCCCATACTTCCGGATAATAAGCCTAAATATATCATGGGTACGGGAACTCCTGAAGATCTTGTAGAGCTTGTAACCCTTGGGGCGGATATGTTCGATTGCGTCATCCCCACACGGAACGCTCGAAACGGACAGATGTTTACAAAAAAAGGCGCCATAAATATTTGCAATGCACGTTTCAAGTATGATACCAAACCTATCGAGCCCGGATGTACCTGTTACACATGCCAAAATTATTCCAGGGCTTACCTGCGACACCTTTACATGGCAAAAGAATTGCTTGCTTATCGTTTAAATACGATTCATAATATTTGTTTTTATATGAAACTGATGGAGCATATGCGAACGGCGATATGCCGAAACAAATTTGATGAATTTAGAAAAACTTTTTATGAAGGCAAGTAAAGACTCCGGGCATAGAGGACCCGGCTTTGGTTTGACCCTAAAAGGGTCTGTTATCCTACAAGCAGGGCAAGTTAAAAGTGATAAGTGACCTAAAGTGCCTAAAGTTATGGAGTCGCTGCGCTCCGCTGATTTTATATAATTGACAAAATTTCTTAACTTTAGCTCACTTTAAACTTTAGTTCACTTCAAACTCTTACGGCGTTTCTCCAGGCAGAGCCATCTATCTCTGACCTGGCCCAGAGTACCAGGTTTTCAATGTAAAAAAAGGGGGTTATCATGAGAGAAAAAATTCAGGCGGTAATAGACAAAATCAGGCCGATGCTTCAGGCTGATGGGGGTGATGTGGAGCTTGTCGATGTGGTAGACGGCGTGGTCACAGTCAGGTTGCAGGGAGCATGTGCCGGATGCCCTATGTCCCAGATAACCCTTAAGAATGGAATTGAAAGATTTTTAAAAAAGGAAATCCCGGAGGTAAAGTCGGTGGAACGGGCAGACTAAAACGAATGCGTGACCGAGCTATAACTTAGTTCGCTTCGCTCACAATTGGAATGATGGAATACTGGAATTGTGGAATAATGGGTTTTGGGATAATGGTTTGACGATAAACATCATCAAAGCAAGGAATTTAAAAATGGGAAACATCCTTTAAAACCAATATTCCATCATTCCAACGTTCCATTATTCCATCTACAAATTATATAGGATACTGTTATGTAAACAAAATATTTTCAGTAAGTTGTGGAATTTACGAGACGTTACATTTGATCTTTGCCGGAAATTTTTCCAGAAAGAGCTTGCAAGCCATACCTTAATAAATATATATTTTTTGATTACAATTTTGTGTCAAATTAAAGTATTCAAATGACCATAGCAAAGCATATCGAAACCATTATATCCGGATCTTCCTGGATACGTAAAATGTTTGAAGAGGGCGCCCGCCTTAAGGCTGAGCACGGAGCTGAAAACGTATATGATTTCAGCCTGGGCAATCCCAATCTGGAGCCCCCTGAAAAATTCCGGGAGGCACTCAAGGATGCCGCAACGTCCTCGGATCCGGGAGTTCATGCTTATATGCCCAATACCGGATATCCGCATGTTCGCAAGTCTGTAGCTGATTATCTTTGCGACGAACAGAAGGTGCAGGTTACCGAAAATGAGGTGATCATGACTTGCGGAGCATCCGGTGCCCTGAACGTTATCCTGAAAGCAATCCTCAATCCCGGTGATGAGGTGATCACTCCGGCTCCTTTTTTTGTTGAATATAGATATTATGTGGACAACCATGGCGGAAGCCTTAAAACCGTATCCACAAAACCGGATTTTAATCTGGACATTGACGCCGTTTCCGCGGCGATAACTCAAAAAACCCGGGCCGTTCTAATCAATTCCCCGAACAATCCTACGGGCCAGGTATATTCAAAACAGAGTCTTAATGAACTCGGAACATGCCTAACTGAAAAGGGAAAAGAACTGAACCGGACCCTATACCTTATCTCGGATGAACCCTATCGCAAGATCGTTTACGACGGACAAAAAGTCCCAAGCATCTTTCAAACTTACACTGAGAGTATCATTGCCACTTCATATTCAAAGGATATTTCCATTCCCGGGGAACGTATCGGTTATTTGGCAGTTAACCCCGAAGCTTCTTATAAAAAAGAGCTTATCGGCGGCATGGCACTGGCCAACAGGATCTTAGGGTTTGTCAATGCTTCGGCTCTGATGCAGCGGGTTGTCGCATCAATTCAGGGGGCGAGCGTGGATATTTCAGCGTATGCCCGGAAAAGAGAGCTGCTGTGTAAGGGTCTGGCGGATTGCGGCTACGATTTCTTCACACCGGCAGGTGCGTTTTATCTTTTTCCCAGAACGCCGATTCCTGATGATGTAAAATTCGTACAGGCGCTTCAGGAGGAGTTGATCATTGCGGTCCCGGGCAGCGGTTTTGGCGGATCGGGTCATTTCAGAATCGCCTTCTGCGTGGCCGATGAAACCATAATAAATGCCATGCCCGGATTTAAACGGGTCATGGAAAACTTTGTAAAGAATCCTGGCCCAAAGGACCAAGATTTGGTTTGCCCCTGAAAGGGGCTGTTTTTTAAAGCCGCACAAGTTAAAAGTGTCTAAAGTGATCTAAAGTGCCTAAAGTTATGGTGTCGCTTCGCTCCTCTGTTTTTATATAATTGACAGAATTCCTTAACTTTAGCTCACTTTAAACTTTAGTTCACTTCAAACTCTTGCAGCAATTCTTCAGGTAGAGCCGGAAAACTCTGACCTTGGCCCAAAAGACCAGGTTTTTCAGGGTAAAATAAATTGAAAGGAGGGTTCTTATGAAAATATTAAAAATAGACCACCTCGGCATAGCCGTAAACAGTATCGAAGAAGGTAAAAATTTTTGGACAGATGCGCTCGGGCTTGAATTTGAAGGTTCCGAAACCGTTGAAGAGCAAAAAGTTACCACGGCTTTTTTCCCGGTGGGAGAAAGTGAAGTGGAGCTTCTTGAATCCACTGCACCGGACGGGCCTATCGCTAAATTCCTGGAAAAAAAGGGCCAGGGGATTCATCACGTTGCGTTTCGGGTGGACAATATTGAAGCCGCTCTGGCAGAGTTAAAGGAAAAAGGAATAAGGCTGATTGACGAAAAACCCAGAAAAGGTGCCGGCGGCGCAAAAATCGCTTTTTTGCACCCCAAAGCCACGAACGGCATTCTGGTTGAACTTTGTGAGAGATAATACGTTATTCCTTAATTGTGAATTTTGTGCTTTTTATGGCAAATAATTTTACAACTTACAAAAAGTGTAAAGTGATCTAAAATGCCTAAAGTTGTGGAATTCTACCAATTTTTATATGAATAGATGGAGCAAAGCGACACCTTAACTTTAGGCACTTCAAACTTTAGTTCACTTTAGGCACTTTAAATTTTTAAATTGAATATTGATATGATTTTTCAATTATTCAATCTTCAATTCTCAATCCAAAGGAGGATGCCATGTCTAAAAATCCTGATGTAAAAAATTGGACAGAGCTCGCCACCAAACAACTGAGAGGAAGACCGCTTGAGTCTCTCAACTGGGAGACGGATGAAGGAATACTGGTAAAGCCCCTGTACACCGCGGAAGACCTTGAGGGGATGGAGCATGTGAACACCCTGCCAGGTTTTGAACCCTATGTTCGGGGCCCCATGGCCACCATGTATGCGGGAAGGCCCTGGACCGTTCGCCAGTATGCCGGTTTTGCCACAGCCAAGGAGTCGAATGAATTTTACAGGAAGAACGTTGCTGCCGGTCAGACCGGACTTTCGGTGGCGTTCGACCTTGCAACCCACAGGGGATATGACTCGGATCATCCCAGGGTGGTGGGCGATATCGGCAAGGCCGGTGTTGCCATCGACTCTATTGAGGATATAAAAATCCTTTTCGATCAGATCCCCTTGGACAAAATGACGGTTTCCATGACCATGAACGGCGCGGTTCTTCCGATTATGGCCGGCTACATCGTGGCGGCCGAAGAACAGGGCGTAAAGCATGAGCAACTGGGAGGCACTATTCAGAACGATATTTTAAAAGAATATCTGACCAGAAACACGTATATCTATCCTCCGGAGCCCTCCATGAGGATCGTATCCGATATCATCGGATTCTGTTCCAAAAACATGCCCAAGTATAATACCGTCAGCATCAGCGGATATCATATGATGGAAGCAGGCGCCAACTCTGTTCTGCAAACCGCATTCACACTGGCGGACGGGCTGGAATATGTCAGGGCCGCTCTGGCGGCCGGACTGGATATCGACAAGTTTGCGCCGCGTCTGTCGTTTTTCTTCGGGGTCGGGATGAACTTTTTCATGGAAATTGCCATGTTAAGAGCCGCCCGTTTTCTGTGGCATGAAATCATCAGCCGGTTCAACCCCACAAATCCAAAATCTACTATGTTACGGACCCATGTCCAGACATCGGGCTGGAGCCTGACCGAGCAGGACCCGTATAACAACATCATTCGAACGACTCTTGAATGTCTGTCTGCGGTTTTGGGCGGAACTCAGTCTTTGCATACCAACTCTTTTGATGAGGCGGTAAGTCTTCCCACCGATCTTTCCTCCCGGATTGCCAGAAACACTCAAATTATCGTTCAGGAAGAATCCCAGGTTTGCCATGTGGTTGATCCCTTGGGAGGATCTTACTATGTTGAGGCTCTGACCGCCGGCATCATCAGAGAGGCCAGAAAGATCATGGATGAGGTCGAAAAACTTGGCGGAATGGCCAAAGCCATTGAAACCGGGATGCCCAAGATGCGGATCGAAGAATCGGCAGCCAGGAAACAGGCCCGCATCGATCAGGGCAAAGACGTCATTGTGGGTGTTAACAAGTATCAGATTGAAGAGGAGCCGCTGGAAGGTCTTCTTGAAGTTTCAGAGGCTATTCGTAATGAGCAGATCGCAAGATTAAAAGAGATCAAAGCAAAACGGGACAATGATGAAGTCCGGAAGACTCTGGAAGCCATAATCAACGCCTGCGATTCCGGTGGAAACCTGCTGGAAGCCTGTCTTCCGGCAGTGCGGGCACGAGCCACGGTTGGAGAAATATCCGACGCCATGGAAAAGGTTTTCAACCGTTATGTAGCCACGACCCAGTGTATATCCGGAGCATATGCGGACGAGTATGCCGACAGCGAAATATTTGCAGCCGTTCGCAAAAGAACCGATGAATTCCAGGAAAAACACGGGCGAAGACCACGAATACTGGTGATAAAAATGGGCCAGGACGGTCATGACAGAGGGATTAAGGTGATCGCAACTGCTTTTGCAGACCTCGGGTTTGACGTGGACATCGGCCCCATGTTCCAGACACCTGAAGAAGCCGCCCAGATGGCTTTGGAGAACGATGTGCATGTTGTGGGGGTATCGAGTCTGGCGGCCGGGCATAAGGCCCTGGTTCCGCAACTTCTTGAAGCTCTAAAAGAAAAAGGCGGCCAGGATATCAATGTTGTTGTGGGAGGCGTCATTCCGCCGGCGGATTATGATTTTCTTTACCAGGCCGGAGCCAAGGGCGTATTCGGTCCCGGAACCGTGGTTGCCGATTCCGCAAACAAAGTACTGAATATATTGGAAGCCTAAGTAGTGCCTGAACGAAAACCCCGTTCAGGTACTATTGTTGATTGGCGATTGATGATTGGTGATTTAAAAACCAAAACAAATTCAAGCAGTTGGTAGCGGTGCGATTAGAGCTGAATTCTCCTTCATGGGGTTTTCGGTCAAGCACTAAGTATGTTTGTGACAAAACGCTTCCTTTTCGCCACCAAGGCACGAAGATTAATTTTAATAAAATTGTTTTCCTTTGTGTCTTTGTGCCTTGGTGGCAATTTTTTCCGGCCCTTCCGCCTCACTCCGCTCGGCAGGAGGGCGGGCTTGTCCGGGTTGAGGTTTAATCAAAAAAATGAAATATATTGCACCATCCATACTGTCGGCTGATTTTTCAAAACTGGGAGATGAAATAAAATCGGTTGAAGCGGCCGGAGCAGACTGGATTCATGTGGACGTTATGGACGGCCATTTTGTGCCGAACATCACCATAGGTCCTTTGGTGGTTGAGGCTGTCAGGCGGGTGACATCACTTCCTGTTGACGTTCACTTGATGATTGAAAATCCGGACCGCTACATTAAAGATTTTGCAGACGCAGGAGCAGATCTGATTTCCGTTCAGGTAGAGGCCTGCGTTCATTTGAACCGGACAATCCATATGATAAAGGAATTTGACCGGCGTGCCGGTGTGGTGCTAAACCCCTCAACCCCTTTATCCTCATTAGAGTGGATAATAGAAGATGTTGACTTTATAATGATCATGAGCGTTAATCCGGGATTCGGAGGTCAAAAGTTTATACCCAACAGTTTAGACAGGGTAAGAGCCCTTCGCAAAATGATCCGGGACCGGGGACTCGCCACCCTTATCGAGATTGATGGAGGGGTAAACGAAAAAACCATTAAAAATATTTCGGATGCCGGGGTTGATGTTTTTGTTGCCGGGTCGGCAATCTTTAAAAGTCCGGACTATAAAAAAACCATAGATAGATTACGGGAGTTAATCAGCGGGTAAAGAATCCTGGCCCAGAGAACCAGGCTTTGGTTTGACCATAAAAGAGTCTGTTATCCTACAAGCCGGACAAGTTAAAAGTGATAAGTGATCTAAAGTGCCTAAAGTTATGGAGTCGCTGCGCTCCGATGATTTTATATAATTGACAAAATTCCTTAACTTTAGCTCACTTTAAACTTTAGTTCACTTCAAACTCTT
>JAUVTO010000100.1 GCA_030601485.1 Desulfobacterales bacterium
CCTGACTTTGGTACTGGCGGGAAATATGTGCCGCCGTAAAACGGCTTGAGTTCAGGTGTTAAAAAAACATTCAACGGCCATCCTGCCGATCCGGTTAATGCCGAAACCGCAGTAATATATATTTTATCTAAATCCGGCCGCTCTTCCCTGTCCACTTTAATACAAATAAAGTGCGTATTCATTATGTTAGCAATGTCCGGATCCATGAACGACTCCTCTTCCATAACATGACACCAGTGACAGGTTGAATAGCCTATGGATAAAAGGATAAGTTTATTTTCTGCTTGTGATTTTTCAAAGGCTTCATTTCCCCACGGAAACCAGTCAACGGGGTTATAGGCATGCTGGAGGAGATACGGGCTTTTTTCATGGATAAGGCGGTTAGGTTTATTTTTATTTTCAGTCATTTTATTTTCCTCAGCTGCAATAGAGATCTCAAAGCTGTAAAATAAAAAGATAACAGCCGGAAGAATCAATATAAAGTTTAACTTAGCAAACATACGGTAGATTCTATTACTCTGTTATTCCCTCCGGGGCGTAGGCCCTACCCTCCGGCCTGTAAGCCCTACGGGCTGGAAGCGGGGCCGGAGGCCGATTGGGGCGAAGCCCCTAAGTTCATTTTTTATCTTGACAAGGAACAATGTAGTATTTATCATTAACAATAACCATTATCATTAATGATTATATTGTCAACTTTCCAAATAATAAATCTTTCCAAGAAGGGAGGTAAAATGGAAAAAAAGAAAGTTTTATCCAAGAAAAAGGAGATTAAGCCAAGGGATGTTACAATCTGTGACGCCACGGCACAAATGCTGGAAAAAGCCAAAAGGGACGGAGTGGAGACCGTATTTGACCGGGCTGCCGGCATGAGAGCCTGTCCCATTGGTGCTGATTCTGCGTGTTGCAAACATTGTTCCATGGGGCCCTGCAGGATGAACGCCAGGGATCCGTATGCAAAAGTTGGAGTTTGCGGGGCAACGATTGATACAATTATGTCCCGTAATTTTGCCCGCATGGTTGCTTCCGGAAGTGCTGCACACACGGACCACGGAATGAGTATGCTTAATCTTTTCCGCGAAGTTGTAAAAGGGAATATCACGGATTATGAAATCAAGGATCCGAACAAGCTTAAGGAAGTTGCATCTTCTATCGGCATTGAAGTCGAAGGGCGTGAGATTCATGACATTGCCATGGATCTTTACGAAGAACTGGAGCGCACCTATACCCAGGTGGAAGGGGAAATTCCCTTTGCCAAACGAGTTCCTGAAAAAACACTGGAGACCTGGCGCAAACTCGGTATTGTTCCCAGGGGAGCCATGCGGGAGATTATGGAGCTGATGCATCGGACTCACATGGGAGTGGATCAGGATTATGAGAACATTACCACACAGATCAACCGCACCGCCCTTGCCGACGGCTGGGGTGGATCCATGGTGGCAACGGAAATATCCGACATCCTCTTCGGAACCCCGTCTCCGGTCAGCGTTGAAGTCAATATGGGAGTTCTCAAAGAAGACCATGTCAATATTATCGTTCACGGCCATGAACCAAACCTTTTTGAATCCATGCTGGTATCGGTCAATGAACCCTCACTTGTTGATGCAGCCAAGAAAGCCGGAGCGGCGGGTATCAATCTGGTAGGAATGTGCTGTTCAGGTGCGGAAATGATGTCTCGACATGGGATTCCTCATGCCGGGAACTTTATGTCCACGGAAGCCGTTCTGGTCACCGGCGCTGTAGATGCTATGACCGTGGATGTTCAGTGCATCAAACAGGGGCTGGCCAAGGTGGCTGATTGTTATGGGACACATCTCATCACCACCAATCCCAGATGTCATATCGAAGGCGCACAGCACATGGAACTCGATGAACACAATCCCAGTGCTTGCACCGACGGAATCGTCATCAAGGCTATTTCCCGGTTCAGAAACAGAACTGCAGAGATAGAGATCCCAAATATTAAGAATATCGGGATCCATGGGTTCTCCCACGAGTATATCAATTACATGCTTGGCGGGTCCTTCCGAGCATCTTATACCCCGCTCAATGACAATATCATCAACGGCAGGATCAGGGGAGTTGCCGGCGTGGTCGGCTGTACCAACCCCAGGGTAAAACAGGACTGGGTTCATGTGGAGCTGGTTAAGGAGTTGATCAAAAAAGACGTATTGGTTCTCCAGACCGGATGCTCTCAAATTGCACTTGCCAAAGCCGGCTTGACCACACCGGAAGCCGCAATCCTTGCAGGCCCCGGATTACATGAAGTGTGTGAAACCGTCGGTATGCCGCCGGTCCTGGGCTTAGGTTCTTGCGTGGACAACAGCCGGATTCTTATTGCAGCTTCTGCCATGGTTCGAGAAGGTGGTCTGGGACATAGTATTGCTGAATTACCCGCAGCCGGTGCCGCACCCGAATGGATGAGCGAAAAAGCCATAAGCATCGGGCAATATTTTGTTGCCTCAGGCGTATACACTGTTTTTGGGGTAACATTTCCCATTGTTAAAGAGACCAAGTTTCACAAACTCCTGTTTGAGGGACTTGAAGAACAGGGTCTTGGGAAGTGGGGTTTTTCTGCTGATCCGTATGAGATGGCAAGTATGATGATCGCCCATATCGATAAAAAGAGACAAGAGCTTGGCATCGACAAGGCCAGAGAAAGAATCCTCATGGATATGGCAGATCGCCAGGCACTTAAGGCGTAATAATGGAGGAGGCTTATCAGCAAGAGTAAGGATTCATAGCATAACGCTTTAATAATGACGGTCTCGTATAAAGTCAGATTTAGATGGCAAAGTAAAAAGCTCCAAATTCAAGGCGCGCAAATTCCGAGGAATGAGACGTACGTATAGTACGTCGCAGTGACGAGGAATGCAGCGCAACGCAGAAGTTGGACTTTTTACGAAGCCATCAATAATATCATGAACAAAAGGGGCTCCCTATTCCGGAGCCCCTTTTATTTTTACATTGAAAACCTGGTCCTTTGGGTCAGGTCAGAGTTCTTCGGCTCTGCCTGAAGAATTGCTGCAAGAGTTTGAAGTGAACTAAAGTTTAAAGTGAGCTAAAGTTAAGGAATTCTGTCAATTATATAAAATCAGCGGAGCGAAGCGACACCATAACTTTAGGCACTTTAGATCACTTTAGGCACTTTTAACTTGTACGGCTTTAAGCAAAACAGCCCTTTCAGGGGCAAACCAAAGCCTGGTCCTCCCTCCGGGCCGTAGGCTGGGCCATGTTTTTTATTATCTTTGGTTCTTTATCACTATTGCGGGTTCTGTACTTATTTAGCGCCCTGCATACCTCCCGGATAGTCACCTAAAAACCGGTATAACGTGGCCCGGCCCACACCAAGGAGCCTTGCTGCCTTTGCTTTATTGCCCCCGGTTTTTTTAAGCGCTGATTTTACAATCTCAAGGTCAAGTTTCCGTGAAGGCCCACGAGAGGTTCGAAGCACATGATGTCCCTGTAGTTCAATGGGAAGATCTTTGGGCAAAATCATCCGACCCCTGCATTTTACAATGGCAAACTGAATGGCGTTTTCAAGCTCCCTGACATTCCCCGGCCAATGGTAGTCCATCAACAGGGACACGGCGTCATCGGAAATGTCCGGACAATCTTGACGCCCATCCGTTACAATCCTGTTGAAAAAGTTGTCAATAAGAAGCGGAATATCGTTTTTTCGCTCTCTGAGCGGCGGCATGTATATGGGGACGACATTGATGCGGTAGTATAGATCTTCGCGAAAATTACCCATTTTTACTTCGCGTTTCAGATCCCTATTGGCGGCACTGATAATACGTACGTCCACGGATTTGGTTTTCTCGTCACCCACCCGCTCGAATGTTCCTTCTTGAATCACTCGCAACAGTTTTGACTGCATATCCTTGGGCAAATCAACCACTTCGTCCAGGAACAGGGTGCCGCTGTGAGCCAGTTCAAACCGGCCCTTTTTATCACGCAATGCCCCGGTAAAAGAACCTTTCACGTGTCCGAAGAGTTCGCTTTCCAGCAATCCCTCGGGTAGCGCACCACAGTTGACCGGCACAAAGGGTTTGTTTGCACGAATGCCCTCGTTGTGAATCGCCGCAGCAACCAGTTCCTTCCCGGTACCGCTTTCCCCCTGGATCAGAACAGGAACATCGATTTCTGAAACATCCCTTATGGTTTCGAACAGCTCCTGCATCTTGGCATCACGCCCGATAATACCGGCAAAGCTCTGATCTGTTTTCAAGCGCCGCCGAAGGGTGTTCAGCTCGGTCATGTCTTCGAGAATAATGGCCACCAACCGTTTCCCCTCATGGTCGAAGGGAGAAGCGCTTATAAGTAACTGCAAATCACTTGTTTTCCCCTCTACCAGAAACTGAAACTTTGCCTTTTCCCGGTGTATTTGATTTCCTTCAAGAGCCTTAAGTGCTGTGTTGCGAACCCCACAGGTTATACATTCTTCAGCAAAACCACATCCTTTGGGGTTCTTAAACGCATTCACGCATCTTAACGCTTCGCCGCCGCGCTGATCCATTACCTCTGCTTCGGAAATTCCAAAGGTCTGTTCCAGCACGTTGTTCACCGCCAAAATTCGTCTGTCACCATCAACGATAAGGACTCCGCAGGGAATCGATTCAAACAGGCTCTTTAAAAACCCTTCTTGATTTAAAAATTCTTCAATCGGTTTCATTTTTACAAAGACAGTCACTGCTCAAGGTTCAGGGTTCAAAGTTCAACGGCTAAGGCCATTAACCCTGAACTTTTGAACCATGAACGGTTAGCAAAAATAATAATTTATTGATAAGCGTTTGTTTTTACTCCGAGACAGAATACAAGCTGCTTACGGGGCGATGGAGAAAATCTAGCAGCCGTAACTCTTTGTCAGTTTCAAGAATATATCAAAAAAGAAAAGAACTGTAAAGATTCGTTTACTTGTATATATCGAGAAATTGGACGTTCCTGATTTGCAATCTTGTTTTGACAATCTTAGCAATTCTTTTCATAAACAAAAAGCCCATTTCGTAATCTTGAGAGAAGAGTTCCTCCAAATCTTCTGCTTTCCAGGCAAAGAGCTTTGTATCCGTAAGAACTCTGGCGGAGGTCGTGTAATTTTTCTCTTCAGTGTCCACTAAAGCAGAAAATCCTAACATCATACCCTGTGTAATATTGTCAATCAATATCCGGGTGCTGGAATTCTTCTCAATCTCAAGCCCCACTTTTCCATCAATAACAGCATAGAGGCTCTTGGCATCATCGCTCTCCTTAAAGATGTAATCACCAGCCTTATACTCAATTATGACCGTAATTTTTACTAAATTCTCTAACATGGAATCATTGAGATAACTTAACTGTTTGATTGATTTTAACTCATTTAGCTCAATCATCTTTTCCTCCTATCTAAAGATCACAAAACAAACCGATAATGTTTCGACCCAGCAACCAACAATCAGCAACTTTATGTTTGATTGGCACAATGTTTTTGTCCAAAAAAAATGACCCAATTTTTAACGAAATACCGGGGTCTGTATGTAAAACATAACGGCATCCTATTCCAATTAGGATCATAGCTGACGGTCTCGTAAAAAGTCCTAAAACCGTCATACCGGACTTGATCCGGCATCCAGAAGCCATTGAATTTGCTGGATTCCGGCTTTCGCCGGAATGACAAAAAAGGGTGTTTTTCGACTTTTTACGAAACCGTCTAAATCGGACTTTTTACGAATTCATCATAGCTAATGGGGTTTGAAAAGATGCGTATTGAGGTCATAGAATTGAAGTCAACACCTCGCACGAACGGCATAATTTCATCTTTTCTTTCCAATTTTTATAAATAGTGCCGTCACAAATTGTACCGTTAATAAACCAGCAAAGCTTTCCCGCCTGGAACTCCCATGCCGGGCACTCTTTTTTCTTCTCAGGAGGACATTTATTGATTACCCAGCACGACTTGCGTACTTTAGCGCTCCCTCTCATCCTGGATATTAGAAAAAACATCTGCCGCTCCACATGGGCAGGTACGGACCGCCAGCCTTGCTCGTAACTGTGCACGGCCTTAATAGATACCCCAAGAATCTGGGCCATATGTTTCTGTGTCTTATTCAGCCTTTTGCGAAGGCGTGAGAACTCTTTACTGTCCATGGGTTCCTCCCTGATTTTTTTATATTGCCATCATTAAAGATTTTATTGCCGCCTATGTCACAAAGTGGCATAGGATGTCAATAAAATATTTTATCTTGTTCATAATAACTTTACCCTGGTTTGGGCGTTTTGCCTGACCCTGGATCTGAATCCGTGCTTTGAACCATCCATACCGTGTGCATCGGCCTCGGAAAAAGCCATGGAAATTCCTAACGCCTGCGATTTCACGCATGATACGACACTAAGGGTTCGCTCAAGTTTCGTGCCAGATGGAGAAAACTTTTAAAAGAATAGCAGAAAATCAATATAGTTAGTGCTTGACCGAAAACCCCATAAAGCGGAATTCAGCTCTAATCGTGCCGCTACCAACTCTATGAATTTATTTTGGTTTTTAAATCAACAATCATCAATCGCCAATCAACAATCGTGCCTGAAC
>JAUVTO010000141.1 GCA_030601485.1 Desulfobacterales bacterium
ATTCAGGAATTTAACTGGGTTAAAAGTTCCTTTTTTTCTTTTTCCGTCAAATTGCGCCAGGCTCCTTCGGCCAGCCTTCCCAGTTTAATTTTTGAAACCCTTATCCGCCTTAACCGTGTCACATGGTTCCCAACTTTTCTGACCATGCGTCGTATCTGCCTGTTCCTGCCCTCTTTAAGTATGATACGAAAACGTCTGGTAGAAATTCTCCGGATCTTTGCGGGTCTGGTTTTGGTCCCCATCATCGGCAACCCTGCGGCAATGTTCCGGAGAGAACCATCGGTTATGGGCCTTGAGACGGTAACATCATATTCTTTTTCATGATCAAAGGAAGGGTGTGAAAGTCTGTGATGCAGACTGCCGTCATTGGTCAAAATCAAAAGCCCGGTTGAGTCCTTGTCAAGCCTCCCTATGGGATAGACACGTTGGGGAATATCTATAAGGTCCAGCACGATCTTTTCACCCGGATGACTGCAGCTTGTAACATATCCTTTTGGTTTGTTGATCGCTATATATATGGGCTCACTTTTTAGCGCTACACCCTTTCCATCAAATTCTACCCTGTCTTTCCCAGGATCTACCTTTGTGCCGAGCTCGACAACAATCCTGCCGTTGACCCTGACACGCCCTTTTTTGATATATTCTTCTCCTTTTCTTCTGGAACAGATGCCGGCTTCGGAAAGAAATTTTTGCAAACGAATCATCGTCATATTCTATACCTTGAACGGTCACAATTTGCGCTTTTAGATCCTTAAATTTAGACGCAATAATCAGGTGTCAGAAGCATAGGTTCTGAACACTGACACCTGAAACCTGAAACTTGGGGTATGGATGGAAACTTAAGATCTGTAATCTGCGTTGATTTTTACATAGTCCACGGAAAAATCGCAGGTATACATCAAATCAGAGCCCCGGCCCATGTTTAAATCAATGGTTACGACAAATTCCGGTTTACAAAGAACCTTTGTGGCCTCAGCCTCAGCGGCTTTTCCGCAACCCATGCCGGCTTTCACCATTTGAACATCATCAAAATAAACATCTATCTTATCCGGGTCTATTTTAGCATCCGCCCTGCCCACAGCGCCCACAATACGCCCCCAGTTGGCATCCTCTCCGAAAAATGAAGTCTTTACCAGAGGAGAATGGGCAACAGTATCTGCAACGTTACGGGCATCAGAGTCCGACACCGCCCCCCGAACCATAATTTCAACCAGCTTTGTCACCCCTTCCCCGTCTCTTACCAGTTGTTTGGCCAGGTCCAGAAAGATTTCATTCAAAACCTTTTGAAAAATATTTTTATGGGCTACGCTTCGAATAACAGCCCCGGACAGCCCGTTTGCCATGACCATGACCGTATCGTTGGTGCTGGTATCCCCGTCAATGGTTATCCGGTTAAAAGAACGGTCTGCAGCCTTAACCAACATCTCTTTTAAAATGTCCGGTGATGCTCCGACATCGGTACACACAAAGCAGAGCATTGTGGCCATATCCGGACGGATCATTCCTGCGCCTTTGGCAACACCGGTAACGGTAAAAGTTTTCCCTTCCACAACTCCCTGTGCAGAGGCTGTTTTAGGAACCGTGTCTGTTGTCATTATCGACCGGGCCAGGTCAGGAAGTCCTTCAGGATGAAGTGACCCGACAAGGTCGGGAACCGCTGTTTTAACCTTTTCAATGGGCAGGGGGGCACCGATAACACCCGTTGAAGCCACAAACACCAGATCGTTTGAAATTCCGAGTTCAGATGCTGCAAGACTTGTCATGGTTCTGGCATCACGCATCCCCTGTTCGCCGGTACAGCAATTGGCATTGCCGCTGTTGACAACAACCGCCTGGCAAACACCCGATTTTATCAACTCCATGTCAAGAAGAACCGGCGCCGCCTTAACCCGGTTCTTAGTAAACAGACCGGCAACAGTTGCCGGCACCTGTGAATAGATAAGCCCGAGATCCTTTTGACCATTTTTTTTAAGACCCGATGAAACCCCGGCGGCCTTAAAGCCGGGACACATTATAACGCTCATATTTATCCTTTCCGTCTATATTTTTTTAATATTATTATATCGTTCCGTTATCGATTTGTAACATCTTAACAATTTAGTTCACTTCGCTCACAATTGGAAGCGTCGTAAACCAGGAGCTAATAATTGATCTTTAATTTCAACCAATTGTAGAACTTATGAGACGTGTTTCATTATGCTTAACTTTCGAAAAATTCAAGATCACACACATTAATCATCTTTTGGAATTGGGGACATCTTGCTCTGTTTTTCCGTTTCCCTATAGCACAAATTCAGTAGAGAATTCAAATAATAGTGTTCCGCATTCTGATTTAATAAAAAATCGATTCTCTTAGAAAGTTGTGCTCCTTGTGCTCAATTAACCTAAAATCCATGCGTACGGTCGAATACCCGGAAGCCGTGTCGGGACCCATAAAAGCGGAATTTTTCATGTGTCAGGAGGCATTGAAATTTTGCGGATATTTGCTGTAACCCTATAACTTTTTTAAAGATAATTGGATTTTGTTGTATTGAAGGAAAAATTGGTGTATTAAGGGGTTTCTGATCTGAAGCATATGTCGGCGATGAAATCCCTTTCATCAAAAATTGGGTAAACAGACATCAAGAAGGAGGTTTAACCATTGACCGGACAATCAACCGAAGCGGCCAGACTTAGGCAATTATTGGAAGCTCCCGAATTTATAATCATGCCGTGCTGTTTTGACGGCATCAGCGCAAAGCTCATTCAGCAGTGCGGTTATTCTCTGACCTTTATGAGCGGTTTTGCGGTCTCAGCCGCACGCCTGGGATTACCGGATACAGGGCTTATCTCTTACGCTGAGATGTTGGATCAAGGTCGTAATATTTGCTCGGCGGTTGATATCCCGGTGATCGGAGACGGGGACACAGGATACGGCAATACGGTAAATGTCAAGCGTACCGTTCACGGGTATATCCAGGCCGGATTTGCCGGCATTATGATTGAGGACCAGCGAAGCCCAAAGCGCTGTGGTCACACCATAGGCAAAGAAGTGGTTGATCGAGAAGAAGCTCTCCTGCGACTGCGTGCTGTGATCGAAGCGCGGGATGAAGCCCGTGATCGAGGAGAAGATGTTGTGATTGTCGCACGCACTGATGCACGGGATACGCACGGACTTTCCGAAGCCATTGAAAGAGCAAAACTCTTTGTGGATATAGGAGCTGATATTATCTTTATTGAGTCCCCTGTTTCAGAACAAGAAATGCATAGGATTTGCGTTGAGGTTGGAGGCTGCCAGATGGCGAACATCGTTGAATATGGAAAAACGCCTGTATTACCGCCTGAGTCACTTAAGGAGATTGGGTACAAAATTGCTGCGTATCCGTTAACACTATTGTCTTCAGCGGTTTATGCCATGCGTGACGCCTTACATTGCATACGCGAAGGTAAAATGCCCGGCCGGATACTTGATTTTACCGAGTTGCAGGCTGTGGTTGGGTTTCCTGAATATGATGAAACCTTGAGACGCCTTGAAGGTAAGGAATAGGAGGGGGGTACTGTTCCTCTCTGCTAAAGGATACCTTTTTCTCTCAGAAAATCATCTGTCACCTCAGATATGCTTCGTTTTTTCCCATCCACTTCAAAATTCAGGCGCTGCATAGCAGCATTATCAATATTAGGACCACCGGTATCTGTAGTTGGATCAATCATGGTTAACTGCTCCCTGTCCGCGCCTCGGTCGGAGAGCCTCTTTGGTAAGTCTTGGTTCCGAGTTGCAAGTGCACGGTAAGAGAAGGACTAAAAGTTCTTTTTTAGACCTTGTTAGGTCTGTAAAGTATGTGTCTACGTTGCCGGCTTTACCGTGGGCATAATAATCACATCGATACGGCGGTTGATGGCCCGTCCTTGGGATGTCTCATTGGATGCCAGAGGCCTTACCGATCCGTATCCAACAGCCATAATTTTGTCAGACGGCAGGGTCTTATTGGCAATCAAGTATTCCATAACTGCCTCGGCCCGTTGTTGGGACAAGTGCTCATTAACTTCATCCGAACCCGTACTGTCCGTATGTCCTTCAACCACCACCTGAGGTTCACCGAAGATTCTGATGGCCCGTTGCACTTTACTCAGCAGAGTATAAGTACCCGGCATAAGGATGCTCTGTCCCACCGGGAACTTGATGGCCTTTAAACGGATGACCAACTGATTTTCCTGTTTGTAGACTTCGGCCTCGTCACTGTCAAAAAATATCTGGACCTCATTGTATCGTTGATTGAACTGTTTTTCGGCTGCCAGACGCTCTTTTTCGGCCTGGCCTCTACGAGTCTGTTTATCGAGCAGACCGATACGCTGATTCAGAACTTCCATTTGTTGCTGCTGGGAATTTACCTTGTTGATCATGAAATCATGATCAGACTGCAGCGTCTCTATGGTGCCAAGAATATTCTCCACCTGAACCTCAAAGTTCTGATCCCGCATATCCGGAGCCGACAGTTTACGGGTCGTTTTGTGCAGGCTTTCTTCCATCCATAAAGCAATCTGTTCGGGATCCATGGATTTGATCTTTCGGCTCTGATCCATTAAGGGATGAAGCCGCTTGGCCATAAACAGAGCCTCATCGGCTTTCTTCTTCATCGTATCTTTATCGTAAGGATTTTCAGTGATGAACTCATCGGCTTCCTTCAATTTTTCTTGGGCCAGGGCAAATGACCTGGGGGTTATTTTCTTAGCACCTTCTTTTTCAGCCTTGTCGATGAGTGTGTGGACCTCACCGATGGTTTTTTCCTTAATTGCCCGGATTTCCAGATGGCGGAACACGTCAACAAGCTTTTTCTGATTGTTTTGAGCATAGCGCAAATCATTATTCTCTATGGCTTGGGTGAGGCCGAGAAATCTCTTCTCCGCCGCCATATAATCTTTGCCCAAATCCGTAGCGCCGGCAACTCGAGCCTTGCTCCTTGCTTTAATCAACTCGTCCAAAGTGCTTTTAGATACCTTAGCCATTTCTTGCGCTTTTTGGAGTTGCGTTTCTGCAGTATTGATGTATTTCCGGACGTTCGAAAGCTCTTTGCCTTTTTCAAGATCATTTTTAGCTTTTAGATAGGAACTCTCAGCCTTAGCGTACCAGGTCGGTGAAAGCACATTCAGCTGATTTTTTCGAGCATCGGCGATGTGCCCACCCAACTGGTTGACCATTTCCACCGGATTTTCGGCATTTACCATGCTGGGTACTGCTTCCGGATTGCTCGGGGTGACGGCACAACCAGTGATCAGAAAAAGGCCTATGATAATAACAATTGGGTAAAATACACCTGATGTTTTGTTTTTGTTCATCTTTTTACCTTCTTTCTTTTTTAAAATTATCATTTGGTCAAGATTATTAATGTGTTATTCGGATTTATAGTAACTTCTCAGTAAAGAATCCTGACCCAGCCTCCGGCCCATAGGGCCTACGGCCCGGAGGGAGGACCAGACTTTGGTTTGCCCCTGAAAGGGACTGCTCTCCTATAAGCCGGACAAGTTAGAAGTGCCTAAAGTGAGCTAAAGTGCCTAAAGTTATGGTGTCGCTTCGCTCCGCTGATTTTATATAATTGACAGAATTCCTTAACTTTAGCTCACTTTAAACTTTAGTTCACTTCAAACTCTTGCA
>JAUVTO010000183.1 GCA_030601485.1 Desulfobacterales bacterium
ATGGCAAAACAAGCCGGTGCAAACGTGATCGTTACGGCCTGTCCGTTCTGTATGGTTAATATTGAAGATGCCATTAAAACAAGCGGTCTGGAAGGGGAGATGGAGGCTATTGATCTGGTAGAGCTGATTGAGCGGCATATGATTGATGATTGAAGGTTGATGATTGATGATTGATGGTTGAAGGTTGATGATTGATGATTATAGAATGAAGATAGACAATAGCAATTAAATTTTTGGAGAAAAAATATGGAGATTTTAGTTTGTATTAAAAGGGTTCCTGATACCTCGGAAAATGAGATAGAGGTCAATAGAGACGGTACGGATATTGAGCGGGACGACCTTGTGTGCTCGGTAAACGAGTGGGATAATTATGCGGTTGAAGAAGCCATTCAGATTCGAGACAGGGTTGGTGGCAGTGTTACCGTTGTTTCCGTCGGAGACGAGGAAGCAGAAGAAGTTGTGCGAAGAGAGATGGCCATGGGCGCCGACAAAGGCATTCTGCTTTCAGATGATGCCTTTGAAGGTTCTGACGGAAGAGGGATCGCAGCTATTTTAAAAGCCGAAGTCAAAAGAGGAAATTACGACTTGGTTCTAACAGGCGCCCAGGCAGATGACGGAGCAGCTCAGGTTGGCGGCATGCTGGCTGCGATGCTCGATTGGCCCTTTGCTTCTCTGGTAAATTTTATAGAATTTGTGGATGATAAAAAAATTAAGGTCGGCAGAGAAATTGCAGGTGGAAACCAGGAGATGTATGAAATTAATCTGCCCAGTGTTCTTTCCATTCAGACCGGTATCAATGAACCTCGATATGTAAGCATTCGCGGAATCAGAAAAGTGGCATCCCTTGAAATTCCGGTACACACTGCCGGAAATCTTGGTATTTCACCGGAATCTGTGGGAGAGCCCGGCGCAAAGACTAAGCGTCTTGATTATTTTATGCCTGAGCCGGGTGAAGGTGCAGAGATTCTGGAAGGGAGTACCGATGAGATAATTGATAAACTTATTGAACTTTTAAAAGCCAAGGGAGGGATTAAATAATGACCCGACAGGTTTTTGCATATATTATTCACAAGGATGGGGTTGCAGATGACACGGCCCTGGAGATGGTTGCTGCGGCAGGGAAACTGGATTCTGATGCCAGGGTTACGGCTGTTGTTGCAGGTGCCGGCAGTAAACTTGATTCGGTATGCAATGAAGCTGCTTCTTCTTTTGCCGAGGTCTGGAAAATTGATAACCCGGCACTGGCTTATGTAACTTCAGAGGTGCTCCGACCCATGCTGGTACTTATTCTGCCAAAGAACGGAATCATTCTGGTTCCGCATGATCATTTTGGCATGGACCTGGCACCGGGTCTCTCCATCAAGCTTGATGCGGCATATCTTCCGGATGCGGTCGATTTTCAAGGTATTGATAACGGAAAACTCAAAGCCGTGCGCGAGGAATACACCGGACAGGTCAGCACCCATGTACTTACCGATATTTCCGAAGGTGTTGTGATTACCGTGCGTCCGGGATCTTTTAAGGCAGATGAAAGCAAACGCGGTGAAGGTCATGTTGTTGACAAAACCCCTGAAGCCATTGAAGGGGGTCTGCCGGCTGGTTCGTGTCGTTTCCTGGAGATTGTTGAGGCCGAAGTCGGCGACGTGGATATTACCAAGTCTGATATCCTCGTTTCGGTGGGCAGGGGAATCGAAGATGAAGATAATCTGGAGATTATACATGAACTGGCAGAAGCCATGGGTGGAGATGTTTCATGCTCCAGACCGATTGTGGATGCAAAATGGCTGGAGAAATCCCGTCAGGTCGGAACTTCAGGCCAGACAGTAAAACCCAAAGTTTATATGGCTCTGGGTATAAGCGGGACATTCCAGCACGTGGGTGGTTTAAAGGGGTCTCCTTTTGTCATTGCAATAAACAAGAGCCCCAGGGCTCCTATTTTTCAGGTTGCGGATGTGGGTATTGTGGACGATATACTCGATTTTATTCCTGAGCTTACGGAAAGGATCAATGAGCTAAAAGGATAGCCTAAAATGCTTTTTACCCGCATCAAGTGACCGGTATCTCTCCGAGACGTTAAATTGCGAGGCCTGTGCTAAAAAAATAAGGGCATTCCCCGATTTTCCGGAAAATGCCCTTATTTAATTCAGAGATGGTGGGCTAAACCACGGTGACATTTGTTGCAGCAGGACCTTTTTGACCCTGCTCTATATCAAAAGTAACTCGGTCGCCTTCATCAAGAGTCTTGAAACCGGTTGAATTGATTCCTGAATGATGAACAAACACATCCGGACCATCTTCTTGCTCAATGAAGCCATAGCCTTTGCTGCTGTTAAACCATTTTACAATTCCATTAGCCATAGTGACACCCTCCTTTCAAAAAAATTCTCATAGTTCCAAACTGCAGGTTGCCGCTGTGACAAATGGATCTTTCCTTCAGAACGAAACCGGCCCACCAATTAAGAACGAGCCTTTATTGATTGTTTGAATAATAATTTCCTTATTAAGAAAAGTCAAGCGGATTATGCGGTCATTTTTTTTTAGCGGAGGATCTTGATTAATTTTGAATTTTGACATCCGATTTTTAATGTTGTATCCAAAATGTTCGCCATATTTTTCTGATTTCAGAAAAATCCGATTTACGCCCTGAGGGACACAAATGGTCAAAAAAATAAAGTTTTTATCAGAAGATTATGAAATAGAAGGACTGCTTAACAAAAGAGACGAGAATAAGGGAGTAGTGGTTACCCATCCGCATCCGCTCTACGGCGGAGATATGTATAATCTGGTGGTTGAAACCATCGTGCATGTCTATAATATAAAAGGATATTCAACATTAAAATTTAATTTCAGAGGGGTAGGAAAAAGCCGGGGGCAGTATGATAATGGCATAGGCGAGCAGAAGGATGTTTTGGCCGCCCTCTCATTTCTTGATGATATGGGGATGCAAAGAATAGATCTTGCCGGGTATTCATTCGGTGCCTGGGTAAACGCACATGCCGCCATTCAGGGGGATATTCGCGTTGAGAATATGGCGATGGTTTCACCTCCGGTAGGGTTTATGGATTTTCGCGAAATAGGCGCGATGAGCGTTTTAAAGTTTGTTATAACCGGCAGCCGGGATGACATTGCACCGGCCGATGCTGTAAAAAAAATGCTGCCCACATGGAATCCCGATGCCCGTTTTGAAATTATCGACGGCGCTGATCATTTCTACGGAGGATATCTTGGACAGCTGGAATCTGTTTTGTCTTCTTGTATTTAGCCGATAATTGGTTGTTTTTAAACCGGTTTCATGTTATTATAAAATTATTCATGAGAAATGCGGGTTAGAGGAGCAAACTATTCATGCGATGGAAATGGATACTTGGTATTATTGTTTTCATTATTTTTGCGGTAACCGTAACGATATATGCAATTTTGTCAAGTTATGACTTCAACAATTTAAAACCTCAAATTGCCCGGATGGTTAAGGATAGCACCGGCCGTGAGCTTTCTCTGGGAGGTAACCTGGAGCTTGAAATCGGCTTAACTCCGACCCTGGTTATAGAGGATGTGAGTTTTCAGAATGTGTCATGGGGTTCCCGGCCTGAGCTGGCCAAAATCAAAAGATTGGAGGTCCAGGTATCTGTCCTTCCGCTGATCAGAAAAATTATCCTTTTCAAACGGTTGATTCTGATCGAGCCTGACATCCTGATTGAGACCAACAGGGCCGGCAAATCAAATCTTGAATTTGAAAACGTAAAAAAGCGGGAGGTTACGAAATCGGTAGAAAAAACACCCGCAAATGGCAAATCGATTTTGTCTGCGCTAACCTTCAATGACATTCGGATCGAAAAGGGTCGTTTTACATATAACGGCGGACAATCCGGCCGGACCTATACTGTGAATCTGGAAAGCGCAACCGCCTCTGCGGGAGCTGACGGACTTATTGCTTTGAAACTCAACGGAAGGCACAACAGCAAGCCTTTCCGGGTTAAAGCAACCCTGGGCTCTTTGACCGCGTTGACCGATCCCGATAAGACATGGCCGGTCAAGCTGACATCCCAAATTGCCGGTTCAACGGTCACGATTGACGGTGTTGCAAGAGACCCCATAAAGGGCAAAGGTCTCGATATCACGGT
>JAUVTO010000110.1 GCA_030601485.1 Desulfobacterales bacterium
CGGCAACCCGGGAACTGATCAACTGGATACGCGCCTTGAAATCCGATCCCGATTTTAAGCCCACGACCCTGATCAAAGGCGACATTCCCTATCTGGGGGTTTTGTTTAAGAAAAGCCAGGATTACGAGCGCGCCGTGGAAGTAACCCGTCGCGGCCATGTGATTTAGCAATAAGCCAATGTTTATCGATTTTTTCTATAGCCTAAGAAATGCCGGAATTCAGGTCAGCCCCACGTCGTTTCTGACCCTTCAGAAGGCGCTCAATATGGGATTGATTAATTCCCTGGATGAGTTCTACACATCCGCCCGGGCCATTCTTGTGAAAAGCGAACGGTATTTTGATGTTTATGACCAGATTTTCGCCCACCGCTTTGAAGGGGCGGAACTGCCCGAGTATCAGGGGTTTGAAATCGATGATATTTCCAGAGCCATGCTGGATGAATGGCTCAAAGACCCCCGGACCATTGCCCAGGCTCTGGATATGGATGAAGCGGAGTTGCTCCAACTGACCCCTGATGAACTGATTCAATACTTCAAAGCGCGTCTTAACGATCAGAAAGGACGTCATTACGGAGGCGCAACCTGGATCGGTACCGGCGGATCATCACCCGTGGGCCATTCCGGGGACCACCCCGGAGCAATGCGTGTGGGAGGGGTTTCCCGAAACCAGTCGGCAGTGAAACTTGCTCTGGAAAGAAGATACAAAGATTATGCCCGCAGCGGCCTCCTGACCCAGGACATGGTTGGAGAAGCCTTAAAACGGCTTCGCAACATGATACCGGTGGGGCCCAAAGATAAGGTGGACATCTATAAAACCATTTACCAGACCATGAAAAACTGTGGAGAAATCGAAATCGTTTTTTCTAAAAGTTTCAAAGACCGCCTCAAGGTGATCCTTGCCATTGACAACGGCGGATGGTCCATGGATCTCTACATACCGGTTGTCCAGACCCTTTTTGATTATGCTCGGGACCAGTTCAAGGATCTTAAAACCTGCTATTTCCACAACACCGTATATGACGTGCTCTGGGAAGATCCGGCCAGAGTGAACAAGCCCATTCCAGTGGAACACCTTGCCGCCTTTGACCCGCAGACCCGTCTTATCCTGGTGGGTGATGCAAGCATGGCCCCCTATGAACTTATGGCTGCAGACGGATCCATATATGTAAAAGAGCGGAGCGGAAAGCCGAGCATCGAGCAGCTTAAATTTCTGGCTCAAACCTTTCCCCATAGCGTGTGGCTGAATCCGGCATCTTCGCAAATGTGGGACTACACCCCCACCATTAGCACCATCCGTCAGATTTTTCCCATGTTCGAGCTTTCCCTGGACGGTCTGGAGGAAGCAGTAAGACATCTCATGGCCAAATAAACCCCATGTCACGGAGCGCAGTTACGATGAAACAGGAGCTTATCCAACTCATATGTGAAAAATCTTTTAAATACAGCCGGGAGCCGAGTTTTAAACTGGTTTCAGGAAAAATGAGCCATTTTTATGTAAATTGCAAGCCCACCACATTGAGCCCCCGGGGTATGTTTCTGGTGGGCCATCTGGTGTTCGATGCCATCAAAGATCTGAAAGCCGATGGGATCGGGGGACTGACATTCGGCGCCGATCCCATGGCGGTTGCCACCGCCTTTGTTTCAGAATTAAAAGCAAACCCCATCAATGCCTTTTCCATACGCAAGACCCAAAAAGATCATGGTATTGTGCGGTGGATCGAAGGAGATATGAACCCCGGACAGCGGGTTGTGATTATCGATGATGTGGTCACAACCGGAGGGTCCACGATCAAGGCCATAGAACGGGCCCGGTCCGAAGGACTGGAAGTAATAAAGGCGGTCATCCTGGTTGACCGCCAGGAGGACGGGCTTGAAAACATCCGTGAACATGTCACAGATGTGACCGCAATAATTACCCGGGATGATCTCATGGAGCAAATGGTCCGCAGTCAAAATAAATAAAAGAAAATACTAAAAAAGCGAGGGCATATAATGAAAACCCTTGAGATTCATGGCAGCACAAACAGTTCAACCATACGGGTCGGCGAGAAACTGCAGAATCTGAGCAACTACATCCCCGCGGAGAATGTTATTATTATCACCGATGTTAATGTAAAACGTTTTTATCATAATAATTTTCCGCCATATCCCGTCATAACCATTCAAACCGGCGAGAAGATAAAAAACCTCGATACTGTCCGCAATATTTACGGGAAACTTGTAGAATTCGGGGTTGATCGTTCAACCGTTATCATCGGAATAGGCGGAGGCATTGTCTGTGATATTACCGGTTTTGTTGCATCAACCTTTCTGCGCGGCGTGAAATTCGGTTTTGTTTCCACAACCCTACTTTCACAGGTTGATGCCAGTGTGGGTGGAAAAAACGGTGTCAATTTCCAGGGGTACAAAAATATGGTCGGGGTTTTCAACCAGCCCGAATTTGTTATCTGCGATCTTAATCTTCTAAACACCCTGCCCGAAAAAGAGGTTTTATGCGGACTGGCGGAGATTGTAAAACATGCGGCCATAGGAGATGCTGATCTGTTTAAATATCTTGAGGAACATTATCAAAAAGCGTTAGCGCTTGATGCCGTAGTAATAGAGAAACTGGTTTATGATTCTGTTGTAATCAAGTCCGCCATTGTAAACAAGGATGAAAAAGAAAAAGGAGAGCGCCGCAAGCTCAATTTCGGGCATACATTTGGACATGCTATTGAAAAAACAACCGGCGTCCGCCACGGAGAGGCGGTCAGTGCCGGTATGGTTATGGCTTCGGAGCTTTCCGTTAAAAGAGGACATTTGCAGCTCAAAGATGCCGAAAGGATCAAAGATTTGCTTGGGGATCTAAAACTTCCCACCCATCTTCCGGCAGACAGAAAAACAGTGTTTGATGCTTTGCAAAAGGATAAAAAGCGACAAGGAGACCGGATATACTTTGTATTACTCGAAGATATCGGCAAGCCTTTTGTAGATCAAATTTCGATAAAAGAACTCGAAGATATACTAAATGATTTTTATTGACATGCTAAACATCAATGGAATTGATAAGAAAGGTTTGTGATATCAAAGGAAAGAGGCCTGTTGTTTTAGTTCGTTCCAGGCATCTTCGGTCCATGGTTTTTCTCTGAACACTTCTTTTTGGGCCTGATCACAGAGAAACATCTCACAGACAATCGGCTTGACCCGCCACATACAGCCCTTATTGCCCAAATAAATACATTTGAATCCGGTGTTGTGTTTCTGTAGTGTCGCCAGCAGTGCATGGATTAAAAAAGTCGTATTCAAATAATATATTATGTGGAATAAAAAGTTTATCAAAATTTGTTTGGTTGTTATATGGGGTATTGGAATAATACAGATATGCGTTTCATGTGCTGCAAGGACAAAAAGCCGTACTGTAACGGCAAAAAACCGATATTTTAAGGCTGAAACATGCTATCATAAACTTCGAAAAAATCCGGGAACACAAAAATACAGATACAACTGGCTAAGGTGTATAAATAAGTTTCAGGCAGTTTACAGACGGTCTCCATCAAGTCCCTGGGCGCCTGCGGGCATGTATATGTCCGGGGAGCTTTATGGCGAACTTTACAAACGATCACATCGAAAGTCTGATAAACAGGAGGCCATAGATGTTTTCAGGCGAATTATAAAACAGTATTCCGAGAGCCGGTACCGTATAAAAGCAGCAGCGGCAATACGCATCCTTGAAACAGACGCATCGGAAAGCAGAAAGTCAAAAAGAGCAACTCACTCGATTACCCGAAAAACTGTTGACAACACCACAACCATAACAGGGATTCGTTACTGGTCTAATCCTACCTACACCCGTATTGTAATTGATGCCAGCCGGGAGACATCCTTTACCCACAGACTCCTTAAAAAAGATCCTGGTATTAATAAACCGCAGCGTTTGTATGTTGATTTAAAAAACAGCATCCAGGGAAAAAATATAGAAAAATTTACACCCATCAACGATAATTTGCTCAGGAATGTGCGTTCGGGCCAGTATACACCTAATGTGGTTCGGGTTGTGGTCGATATCAAATCTATTAAGACATATAAAATTTTTTCACTCAAGCACCCGTTCAGAGTGGTCCTGGATATGTCAGGAGATTCTATGGGTACTTGGTCTACTGAAACTACCGGCAAGAGGCGTTCAAAAGGGGTTTCAGCCAAACAACCGCAACGGGATCGTCCCCTAATCGTTGTGGATCCGGGCCATGGAGGACACGATTTTGGATCTTCCGGCTATTTAAAGAAAGTGTATGAAAAAGATATTGCCCTTCAAATTGCCGGACGGCTTGCCAAAAAGATCCGGAAAAAACTTCCATACGAGGTTCTCATGACCAGGAATAGCGACCGTTATCTTACACTTGAAGAGCGTACTGCAATAGCAAACACAAAAAATGCAGACCTTTTTATATCCATACATGCGAATGATTCTGTAAATCAAAGCACTTACGGGATCGAGACCTATTTTTTGAACCTTGCCACAGAAAATTCAGAGATAACGGTCGCGGCCCGGGAAAATGCCACTTCAACAAAGAACATAAGTGATCTGCAGACGATTTTAACAGATATTATGCAAAACACGAAGATTGATGAATCAAAGCTCCTGGCAGGTTATATTCAGGATTCTTCATACAATTATCTAAAACGAAGGTACACTCACATCAAAAACAAAGGGGTTAAAAAAGCGCCTTTTTATGTGCTTCTGGGCGCACGGATGCCCGCCATATTGATAGAAACCTCGTTTATCAGCAATCCCAGGGAATGCAAACGATTGACCCGTTCAAGCTATCAGGAGCATTTGTGCGAGGGTATAGTAAACGGCATACGAAAATATGTCGAGAAATCGAGATCGGCCTCATAATTCAGGTATTACCCGATATTGGGCACAAGGGCCCATTTGATCACCCAGAAAGGGGTGGTCGGGTATTTATCCAGGCATATTATGCCGCTGTTTTGGAATTTAAAGACCGGCTTTTCCATGGATCCTGTTATCAGATATGACGTCATCCTTTCCATAAAAGGCAGGTGACCGACAAGCATGCGATCCGCCGTGCTGTCTATTTTATCGGCAAAAGCTGTTACATCGTCCACAGGGTTCAGCCCGGTGCTTTCTTCTACTCCACCTTCAGGCTTTAGGATTGATGCAATGATTTCAGCGGTCTGGCGAGCCCTGGTCTTACCGCTGTGGGTTATGCTCGACACTTGAACGTTGTATGCTTTGGCCACTTCTGCGATACGTTTTGTTTCAGCGATTCCCTGTTCTGAAAGACCCTTTTTCGGATCTTTGTCTTTGGGCAAACTATGACCGTGCTGAACCAGAAAAAGTGCCATTGTATGCTTCCTCCCTAAACCTTAATTAGTGCCCATCCATAAATCTATATTGGGCATAAATTAAGTTTCCAACGCAGAAATGAGCAATTTTTCGCAAGGTCAAGCCTCCGGCCCATAGGCTTCCGGCTCGGAGGGCCTACGCCCCGGAGGGAAAATCAAGGTATTGCGCGGAGGCGTACGAGTAGTACGCCGCACAAGTGATTCCGCAGATTGACGCAGAGATTGCGGAAAAGGGCCATTTCTGGATGGAAAACAATTAACTTTTTGTTTTTCTGTCACGCAGTGCTGCATGTGCGGCAGCAAGCCGTGCAACAGGTATCCGGAAAGGGGAGCATGAAACATACGTTAACCCCAGTTCATGGCATAACTGAATAGATTCGGGATCACCGCCGTGTTCACCGCAAATACCGCATTCCAGGTCCGGTCTTACGGCCCGTCCTTTTTCAACGGCCATTTTCATAAGTAAGCCCACGCCGTCCCGGTCGATAACTGCAAAAGGATTATCCGACAGGATTTCTTTTTCCATGTATTCAATCAAAAACCCGGCTTCGGCATCGTCTCTGGAAATCCCGAAAGTTGTCTGGGTCAGATCATTGGTTCCAAAAGATATAAACTCGGCATATTCGGCGATCTGATCCATGGTCAGCGCAGCACGCGGAATTTCGATCATTGTTCCGAATTTGTAGTCCGGTTCGATCCCCTGTTCCTTCATAACCTGTTTGGCCTCGGTCTCAAGAATCTTCTGCTGGATCTTTAGTTCGTTAACATGGCAGGTTAGCGGAATCATCACTTCCGGATGTACATCTATACCCTCTTTGGCCACCATGCACGCGGCCTCAAAGATGGCACGAACTTGCATGGAAGTCAGTTCCGGAATGTGAATCCCCAGGCGCACGCCGCGCAGGCCCAGCATGGGATTGGATTCATGCAGACTTTCGACC
>JAUVTO010000028.1 GCA_030601485.1 Desulfobacterales bacterium
TAAAATCAACAAACCTCTTCTGGAATGATGGTCCTTTTTATGAACCTTTAAATGATCTGTAAGATAAGAAATACGGTATGACAAAAGTCCGACCTGTACTTCCGGAGAACCGGTATCGTTTTCGTGCAGTTTAAACTGATCAATCAGCCCCTTTTTGTCTTTTGTTGTTAAAACCAATTTTTTTTTGCCTCCTCTTGTTGAAATATTAATTAATTACTTACCTAAATTGTAAATTTTGTGTTTTTTATGGCAAAAGATTTTATAACTTCAAAAAAGTGTGAAGTGATCTAAAGTGATCTAAAATGCCTAAAGTTGTGGAATTCTGCCAATTTTTATATAAATAGATGGAGCAAAGCGACACATTAACTTTAGGCACTTCAAACTTTAGTTCACTTTAGTCACTTTTATCCTGAACGAATACTTCGCGCCGGATTGTTCTGGTTAGTGTTTTATTGTTCATGAAATTTTTTGGGCAACCTGATGAAATTCGAGTTAATTATTGAATACACAACAATAACCATACCGCTCACTCTTTTTTGTATGGCTTAATACGGCTATAAGATCGTTGTTTATAGTGACAATCTTGATAAAGCCTTCCGGGATATCTGCATGTACCGGCATTAAATCTTTTTTTGTTATGATATTGCCGTGCATTATTTTTTCTTCCAAAACTTTATCAACACGATGTTCGGACATGTCCTGCAAGGCGTTCGACATGCTTATTATTCGATCAGGTATTTTTTCGGATAAAGCTAAATTTTCCAGTTCTGATAATTTTAAAGCCTCGGCAATTGAAAACCCGCTGCTTTGGATTCGCCTTAATTCTTTAAGGTGGCCGCCGCATCCCAGAGATTTTCCTATGTCGGCACAAAGTGTTCGGATATATGTCCCTGCTGAGGAGGAAACAGTAAAATGTATCAACGGCAGATCGATTCCAAGTATTTCAATGTTAAAAATAGTGATGCGTCTTGCCGGTTTCTGAACCGGTTTGCCGCTGCGTGCCAGCTTGTAAAGGGGGGTTCCCTTACATTTCAATGCCGAATAAACCGGCGGAATTTGCTCAATCGTTCCCTCAAACTCTTTAAATACGGACCGTATTTTTACTTCAGAAAATAATACCTTATCACATGTAGACGTTACCGTGCCGGTTGAATCCTGTGTGTTTGTTTCAACGCCCAGGCAAAGAACAGCCTCGTATTTTTTATTGCCGTGAAGGAAAAACCTGGCGAGCTTTGTTGCTCGGTTGATACAACATACCAGGATCCCCGTTGCAAAGGGATCAAGTGTGCCGGCATGCCCTGCTTTTTTTGCTTCAAGCAATTTCTTTATACGGGCCACTACGTTGGCTGAGGTTATGCCTGCGGGCTTATCAACAAGTAAAATCCCGTTTAATTCAGGCTGCACAAGTTCAGTCATATAGTATCAGCCATGCTTAAAAGTTGTAATTTTATATCGGAAAGTGTCGATTCAATACTGAATCCGGCAGCGCTGGAGTGACCGCCTCCGCCAAACGAAGCTGCAATTGAAGCCACATCAACCGATCCATTTGAACGGAGGCTGATATGAAACCTGTTAAAAGCGCTCAATTTTTTTTTGCTATTTCGGTGTTCCAGTATCAGTGCCGCAACTTTGATATCTTCAATACGTTTTGCGTAATTGATAAGACCGTCTACATCTTCGGCCTGGGTATGTGTTTCATTAAGCATGTCTTGTGTCAGTGTCATTATCGACAGTTTGCCGTTATCTGAGATTTCAATAGAGTCAAGGGCCAGATTAAGAAGCTTTATGCGGCCCATAGAATATGTTCCATATACATGTTGAGCAATAATATAAGGATCCACGCCCAATCCTACCATTTCTTGACAGATTGAAAAAGCCGCCCTGTTTGTATTTGAAAAGCGAAATGAACCGGTATCGGTCAAGATTCCCGTGTATATTGAAGTGGCAATGGCTTTGTCAAAGGGGACATCCATCTGTTTTATCAGACGGTATACGATTTCCGCGGTGGCACATGCTGAAGTATCTATGAGTTGAAAATGACCAAAGCGGGTATTGGTAATATGATGATCAATGTTGACAATGACCGGAACCTGTCTAACCACTGAAACAGCCTTACCGATCCGTTGTAAATCTCCGCAATCAAGAATAACGGCAAGATCGTAATTTTCATTTTTTAAATTCCTCACAACACGGTTTGTAGCAGGGAGAAAACGATACACAGCAGGAATGGGGCTTTCATTGTATAATGTTGTTTTTTTATTCAATACATCAAGGCAAAGTCCCATGGCGATCAGAGAGCCGATTGCATCGCCGTCCGGGTTCTTATGAGTCGCAACTAAAATATGGCCGCTATTTTTCAAATAACGTATTATTTGGTCCATTATCCGCTTTTACAGCTTTCAAAACGTTATCTATGTGTGATCCGTAGTCAAAAGATTCATCGTAAAAAAATTTGAGATCCGGCATATAACGCAGCCCCAACTTCCGGGCAAGTGTACGTTTTACATACCCCAGAGCACTTTGAAATCCTTGTGCTGCCTCTTCAATGTTTTTTTTGTTGCCGGATGTAACGAAGTATATGCGTGCAATTCTTAAATCTCGAGACATCCTTACATCTGTAATGCTCGCATTTTCAAGACGAGGATCTTTAATTTTTTTCAGCAATATTTCCGACAATACTTTTTGTATCTGGCCACTAACTCTGTCAGATCTTGCAAACGGTTTCATAAATTGATGATCTCCATTTCACTGTCGATGATCTCGGCCAGATTCAACTCGTCAGCAAGATTAAAAATCTTGTCTATCTTAGAGTTTATCACCTTTCGATTGTTACCAACCAGGGCAAACCCTATTACTGCTCTTTGATAAATGTCATTTGATCCGACCTCTGCAACCGAAACATTAAAATTGTTGCGCAGCCGGCTAATGATTGATTTTACAATCTTCCTTTTGCCTTTTAAAGAACGGCAATCATGCAGCCTGAATGTGATAATCCCTAAACCCGCAACCATGTCACTCTTATTTATACCCGTGCCAAGTATATATCTACTCTTCAAGCTCAGGTTTAATCTCCTCAAGGTAGTAACATTCTATGATATCACCCACCTTGATGTCATTATATTTTTGTATACCGATTCCGCATTCATAACCGCTCTGGGCTTCTTTGATATCGTCTTTGAAATGCCGGAGGGAAGAAATTTTACCCTCATAACAGACAATCCAATCCCTGAGGACGCGGGCAAGCTGCCCCCGCTCTATTTTTCCTTCGGTGACATAGCAACCTGCGATAGCCCCGACTTTTGGAACGTGGAACACTTCGCGGACCTCGGCTTTTCCCAGGGGCCTTTCTTCAAAAGTAGACGACATCATACCGAGTATGGCATCCTTGATGTCTTTTATAATATCATAAATGACATTATAAAAACGTATGTCCACGTTTTCTTCATGGGCAAGCGCCTGAATTTTAGAGGTGGGACGGACGCTAAACCCTATAATTATGGCATCAGAAACGGTTGCCAGGGAAATATCCGATTCGGTCAATGTGCCGGTAGCCGAATGGACCACGTTAATTCTGACCTCCTGGTTGGAAAGTTTTATCAAAGCCTCTTCAAGGGCTTCGATAGAACCATGTACATCGGCCTTGATTATGAGGTTTAGATCCTTAACTCGGTTTGTCTGTATCTGCTCATAAAGTTTTTCAAGACTTAATCTGCTGGTTTTTGCCAGTTCTTTAGACCGTTGTTTCTGTATTCGATGGCCACTGACCTGCTTGGCATTCTTTTCGTCTGCCAGCGCAAGAAACTCATCTCCGGCATTAGGAACACCTGAAAGTCCGATTATTTCAACCGGCATTGAAGGCCCGGCGGACGTTACCTGGACTCCTCTGTCGTTCAGCAAGGCTCGTATTTTGCCATAGTGTACGCCACAGACCACCGGATCATGAATCATCAGAGTTCCCTGCTTAACCAGAACCGTGGCAACAGGGCCTCTGCCTGAATCCAGCTTTGCTTCAACCACGTAACCCATGGCAAGCCTATCCGGATTTGCTTTAAGCTCCAATATTTCTGTCTGAAGGAGAACCATTTCAAGCAGATCATCAATTCCCTGTTTCTTTTTGGCAGAAACCTGGACGAAAATAGTATCACCGCCCCAATCCTCAGGTACAAGACCTGCATCTGCAAGTTCACGCTGAACACGTTCAGGCTCAGCATTGTCTTTATCTATTTTATTAATTGCTACGATGATCGGGACTTTTGCGACTTTGGAGTGGTTTATCGCCTCAATGGTCTGCGGCATGACGCCATCATCAGCAGCAACAACCAGAATTACCAAGTCCGTGATCCTGGCGCCACGGGCACGCATTTCAGTAAATGCTTCATGGCCCGGCGTATCCAGAAATACAATCTGGCCTTTATCTGTGGATACATAGTAAGCCCCGATATGTTGCGTGATTCCCCCGGCTTCATTTTCCGTGACTTTGGTTTTTCTTATCACATCAAGAAGAGATGTCTTTCCATGATCCACATGTCCCATAATAGTTACCACCGGCGGCCTGGCGATGAGCTTATCCGGATCATCTTTTTCTATTTTTAACACATCTTCTTCCTCAAAAGAGGCTTTTTCCAGTTCGTAATCGAATTCTGCGGCCACAAGAACGGCGGTGTCAAAGTCTATGGCCTGGTTAACGGTTGCCATAACACCTAACGCCATCAGCTTTTTGATCATTTCTCCGGCTTTGATTCCCATTCGTTTTGCCAGATCAGACAGGGCAATGGCTTCATCAATTTTTATTCTACGCTTTATGGCTTTAGGAATAGTTATCAGAGGCTTTTGTTTTACAAGAGTGGTTCTATCCTTTGCAAACTTTCGGCCCTTACGAGTCCGATGCCCCTTAATATAAAGGTCGGCCCCCTCAACCACCTCTTTTTTCCGGAAGGAGATTTTCTTTTTGAAAAACGTTCTATCCCTTACCGTTTCGTCGAGGTTTTTTGTCCATTTTTTCTTTTTCTTTTTGTCTTTTACAGGCGCTTCTTTCAGGGGTGTTTTGCTTTCAGGCACCTCTTTTTTCTGTGTAGGTAATTTTTCAACTTCTGTTTTGAGTATATGAACCCGGTCTTTTTTGATCTCAGGAACTTTTTTTTCGGGAAGGGGGGGAACGGGCAGTTTTATAATCTTTGCCGGAACATCTTTTTTAACCTTTTTGGCGACTTTTTTCTTTTTTAATTTCTTTAAATCAACCGGTTTCTCGACTTTATGTTTCTTTTTGGAAAGAATGGGTTGTGAAACGGCTCCATCAGGTGCGTCGGCTTTGCCCGGAGCCTCTTTCTCTACAGCCTTTTTTTCTTTGGCAACACTTACAGGGGCATCTTTCTTGGGATGTTCTTCCAGTTCTTTTTCCGGGGGGATTTCTTTATCTTTAAGAGCTTTTTCAGACGGTTGATCAGCAACTGCTGTCTTTTCGGGATGCTGTTCCGGTTCAATAGCCGTCTCTGCCTGAACAGGCATTTGCTGCACATGTTTTTTCCGTCTTCGGATGATTGACGGCTTTATGCGCGTTTCCTCAACCTCTTTTTTTGGTGAGCCAAGTAAATTCATTTTTATCCTGGTCACAGCTTCATCATCCAGAGAACTCATATGGCTTTTTACATCAATATCCATATTCCGTATCTTTTCAAGCAGTACCTTATTTGTTACGTTAAGATCTCTGGCAAGCTCATATATTCTGATCTTTGCCATCCACCACCCCTGAATTCGGTTATTACCGAACTTTTGTTTATGTTTATTCTCAATATGTTAATTTGACCGATTTAAAAGACGAACCTATCCAGTATATGGGTTATCCGTCATCTTCTGCAGTATTATCAGCTGATAAAGAATGGCCGGACATCTGCTCATCACTATCGCCATTTTCTTTTAAGACCTCCGGAACATCCGAACCCGCTGAAGTATCATGGCCGTTCGCCTCATCATCCGGTATATCTTCTTTAGATATTTCGTCGATTGTTTCTTCCGTTAAGACCTCCTGAACATCCGAACCTGCTAAAATTTCATGGTCGTCCGCCTGATCATCCGGCAAAGCTTCATTCGATATTTCATCGACTCGGTCTGTGCTTGCCATGTAATTTTTTGCAGTTTCGATTAGTTGCATGGCTTTTTCTTCGGCAATGCCTCTGATCCGAATTAGATCTTTTACCGAGGAATTGCTGAGTTCCTCAGCAGAAAAAAATCCCTTTTCATACAAAGCATCCGCCATGCTAATTCCAACACCCGGCAATGAAACCAGAGAGTTGTAGCCATCTTGCATGGCTTTACTGTATCGTGTTTCACTGATGACATCAAGATGCCATTTTGTAAGTTTTGAGGCCAAACGAACATTTTGCCCTCTTTTCCCGATGGCTATTGAAAGAAATTCGTCAGGTACAATGACTTCCATTGAAAGATTCTCTTCATCAATAATAACTCTGGATATTTCGGCAGGTGCAAGTGCATTGCATACAAATTTTGCAGGATCAATATGCCAGGATATAATATCTATTTTTTCACCTTTGAGTTCCTGAACAACGTTCTGTACACGACTCCCTTTCATTCCCACACAGGCGCCAACCGGATCTATATCAGAATCGTTTGAAGTCACCGCAAATTTTGCGCGGATTCCGGATTCACGGACTGCACCCATAATAGTTACGATACCCTCGCTGATTTCCGGAACTTCTGTTTTGAAAAGACAGATCAGAAACTCAGGATGTGTTCTCGAAAGAATAATTTGCGGGCCGCGAGTTTCATGAAGCACATCCATTATATATGCTCTGATACGATCACCCCGTCTATACGATTCCTTAGGAATCTGCTCTCTTGTCGGAAGTATACCTTCGGTCTGCCCTAAATTAACAATAATGTCGTTACGGTCAAAACGCTGTACAATTCCGTTTATGATTTCACCTTTTCGACCGATAAAACTCGAATAAACAGCATCCCTTTCCGCGTCTTTCATTTTCTGTATAATGACCTGTTTGGCCGACTGTGCGGCTATGCGTCCAAAAGTGGACGTATCCATTTTTGTGCCCAAGCTGTCACCGATTTCGCATTCCGAATCCAGCTTGCGTCCTTCCTCAAGGCTTATTTGGATATCAGGCTCTGTAATCTCTTCAGTCACATCTTTAAACTGGAATACTTCAATTTCACCGGTTGCGTCATTGTATTGAACTTCAATATCTACCTTGGTTCCAAACTTTTTTCTCGCGGCAGATTCCAGAGCCTCCTCAAGTGCTTTAATAAGCACCTCGCGGTCAATACCTTTGTCTCGACTAACCTGTTCAATGACACGCTTTATGTCTGCTATAAACATCCGTTTTTCCCCGTTATCCTAAATAGTGCCTGAACGAAAACTGTCTTTTCCGCCAATATCTGCGTCAGACTCAAATTTTAATCCTCGAAATACTACCAGTATTACTGCCTGCCCCGTAGGTCCGGCAGATCGTACTGGGGTGGTTAAAATTTTTGTCTTTCCCTCCGGGGCGTAGGCCCTACGGGCCGGAGGCTTGATCTTAACGAAAAATCCTAGTTTTCGTTCGGGCACTAAATATCAACTTTTGTTCGAATTATACTCTAACTGCTCAATCAAGGGTATATACTCCGACTAATCAGCAAGTCGTGCCGTAATAATTTCCCGATAAGGAATACATGCTGTTTTGCCATCGACCGATAGTTTTACAATCTCTTCAGATATGCCCATAAGGACGCCCTTGAATTTTTTTTGGCCGTCAACAGATTGAGTGGTTCTAATTTTTACACGGCTTCCTTTGAATCTGTCAAAGTCAAGCCTTTTCCCCAAAGGGCGATTTGGTCCCGGTGATGAAACCTCCAGACGGTATTGCCCGGTATTTTCAAGATATATATCCAAAAGGTCGCTTGATTGTCGGCTTATATGTATACAGTCGTCGAGGGTAACTCCCCCGGGTCTGTCTATAAAAAGGCGGAGTATCTTCCCGCCTGCTTCCCGTTGATATTCAAGGTGGACCAACTCCAAGCCCTCGGTTTCACACAACGATTCTATTAAATCTCTTGCCTGTGCAACAATTTTTTCTTCATTTGCCGGAGACGGGTTTTTCTGTCTCCGGGTCTTGACTCTTGATTTCAGTCTTTTATCTGTTTTTTTTCTTTGACCTTTCAATGGTCTATTATTTGATGAATTCGACTTTTTAGGAATTCATCAAATTGTCCCCCCTAAAAAAATAAAAACGGGCTTTCGCCCGTTTCTTCTAATACAAGTAGATCTTTTAGTGGATCGAGAGACGTTATCTGTTCATGTAAATAACCATAAGGGAAAAGTTAACTCCAAACCACACATACATAGCCAAAATCTACGCTTAGATAAAAAACCTTTATAATAAGCAAGGCGAACATCCCATGGAGCGGGCAACGAGATTTGAACTCGCGACTCCAAGCTTGGGAAGCTTGTACTCTACCACTGAGTTATGCCCGCACGTGGATATCCGGCAAGATATATAAAAAAAAATCACTTGTCAATATAATTCAATAATAAAATTCAGCCTTCGTAATTAAATTCCGAGAAAGGGCTATAAACTGTTAAATAAAAGCAGATTGCACAAAAATTGGACATTTTTGATGCCGACCTCCGGCTCGCAGAGATGCCGGTTACTTAATACGGGTAAAAGAAATCGGATTAGCTGATAAGATCGCGTATGCTTTTAAGTTCCTTGCGGATTTCATCGAGTGTGGCGATTGAAGATTTTCCTTTTTTTTCTACCGGTTTGATTTTTAAATGTTGCCTGGCTCCCTGAATTGTAAATTTCTTTTCATACAAAAGATGTTTTATCTTTAGAATCAACTCAATGTCACTTTTTCTATACGACCTCTGGCCTGAAGAGGACCGTTTGGGATTTATCTTTTTGAACTCAGCCTCCCAGAACCTCAAAACATATGCCGGGACCCCAACAATTGCACTTACTTCTCCAACCTTAAAGTAAAGCTTATCCGGCAGCTCTTTTTGATAAGAAGTGTGATTTTGCATTTTTTAACCCACAGCTTTTAAAAGGTTGGCAACAGGTTTGTCCTTTGGAACAAGTCAATTTCAACCGAGCGGTAATATTTTCAAAAAGCTGACATGTTATAAAGGTTATACGGTCGGCAGGGTTGCATCAAATTTTTCTAAAAGCCTGTCCGAAATGCTTTTATGAAGATTATTGACCCGGTTGTCTTCCAAGGTTTCACTGGAAGATCTGTAGGTTATTCTAAATGAGATGCTTTTCCTCCCTGCAGGAATAGGGTCGCCTTCAAAAACATCAAACAGATGTAGGTTTTCCACCAGCTCTTCATTTAAATCGATAACGCTTTGCAGGATATTATTCGCTTCAATATCCTTATTAACAATCAGAGTAATATCCCTTGACGTGGCCGGGAACTTCGGAATTGGTGATACGGATTTTGTGCCCGGTATATGATTTATAAGTCTATCAAAATTTAATTCAAAAATAAAGGCCGTTTGCTTTAAATCATAATTACTCAGAACTTTAGGATGTAATTCTCCGATAAGCCCTATGGATTCGTCTTTAATAATAACCTGAGCCGTAAATCCGGGTTTTGTATAAAAACAGGATGCTGGCGGCATGCGGGTAAAGGATGTGTTACCGATGCCCAGGTTTCCGAAAAGTTCTTCAATGACTCCTTTTAAATCATAAAAATCACAATTGATTTCCCTGGAAAACCAAACCGCATCCACTCTTTTTCCTGTCCAGAGGCCTGCCAGCATTTCAACTTCATCGGGCAGGCTGTCCTTTTGCTCTGTGTTAAAAAACACATTGCCGATCTCAAACAGCTTAAGATTTCTGTTCTGAACCGATATATTGTATTTCATTGTTTCAAGAAGACCGGGTATAAGAGATGTTCGCATTACCGACTGCTCTTCAGACAGAGGATTTAATACATCTACGACCTGTCTTTTTTTGTCATCCGGTTCAAGATTGAGGCGGTCACATGATAATTTGCTGATAAAACTATAATTTATTGCTTCATTAAATCCCAACCCGGTCATTAGGTGTTTAATGCGATTCCGTGATTCGATCTTTTTTGATGGATGCCTGCCTTCAGCAGGTATCAGTGGGAAGGTTGTTTTGATATTGTTGTAACCGAATAAACGTGCAATTTCTTCTGTAATGTCTTCAAATCTGATTATATCGACTCTACAGGATGGTGGGATAACCTGAAGTCTGTCATTGCCGGTCTTATCCACTTGAAATTCAATGGATTTCAAGTGGTTTTCAATATCATTTATATCCAAACAAGTGCCCAGCCGGCGGTTTAACTCCATGACGCTAAAATCAATTATCTTCTCAGGGAAAGTGTTTGGATACTCATCGATTGTACCTTTAATAAGTTTACCCCCACCGATTTCAGCAATGAGCTGCGTTGCTCGATTTATTGCGGTAATGGTTCCATTGGGATCCACGCCACGTTCGAAACGGTGTGAGGCATCTGTAATTAACCCGGTTTTTTTTGAAGTCTTTCGGATGCAAACCGGATCAAAGTATGCGCTTTCAAGAAAAATCTTTGTTGTGGAGCGTTCAATTTCGGAATTCAATCCCCCCATAACCCCCGCAAGGGCGACCGGTTCTTCACCGTCGCAAATCAAAAGCATTTCCGGGTCAAGGCGGCGTTCTTTCCCGTCAAGAGTGATAAAGGCTTCACCTTCCCTGGCTGTGCGCACCACAATCCGGTTTTGGGCAAGGCGATCAAAGTCGAAGGCATGAAGCGGTTGGCCGGTTTCCATCATTACAAAATTGGTTATATCGACAATATTGTTAATCGGTTTCAAACCCACAGAAATTAAGCGGTCCTGAAGCCAGAAAGGAGACGGTCCAACAGTAATATCGAAAACAAGACTGGCAGCGTATCGTGGACAAAGTTCAGGGGCCATTATGGTTATAGATGTATAGTCTGAAATGTCATCAAAGGATTCCGGCAGACAAATTTCAGGGTAAGTCACCTTTTTTTTCTGAAAAGCCGCAATTTCACGAGCCGTTCCAATTATACTAAGGCAATCCGATCTGTTTGGAGTCAGATCGATTTCAAACACAGGGTCTGACAAGCCGATTGCTTTGTTAAGGGGAGAACCCACCGAATAGTTACGGCCAAGTTCCATGATGCCGTCACTATTGGCGCTGAGCCCAAGTTCCATCTCGCTGCAGAGCATCCCTTCTGAGGTCTCTCCCCGGATTATACTTTTTTCAAGGATTGTTCCTTTTGGGAAACAGGTGCCGGGCATGGCACAGGGTGCAAGCATATCATTTTTGACATTGGGAGCACCACAAACAACAGTGATAGTTCGGTCACCGATATCAACTCTGCAGAGTTTCAATTTATCGGTATTCGGATGGGGATCAATCTTGGCTAATCGGCCGATGACAACACTGTTTAAATAATCATAACGATCTGAAATTGCTTCAACTTCAAGACCGACCATGGTGAGGGCATCGGCCAAATCGTTAACATTGATATCAACGTCAATGTATTCTTTTAACCAGCTTAAACTGACCTTCATGTTAAAACTGCCTTAAAAATCTTAGATCATTTTCAAAATACTTACGAATATCATCAATTCCGTATTTCAGCATGGCAATCCGTTCCACGCCCATCCCGAAAGCAAAACCCGTATAACAGGTTGTATCGTATCCGACGTTTTCGAACACTGCGGGGTGAACCATACCGGCGCCTATAACTTCAAGCCATCCGGTATGTGAGCATACTCTGCATCCATTCCCTTTACATATAACACATCTAATATCAACTTCAGCACTCGGTTCTGTAAAAGGAAAAAAGCTGGGTCGAAATCTGAGACTGGTTTCCGGGTCGAATATCTGGTGAACGAATGTGGTCAAGACTCCCTTAAGGTCACCGAATGATACATTTTCATCGACCAGAAGCCCTTCAATCTGGTGAAACATGGGTGTGTGCGTTAAATCGGAGTCACAGCGGTATACCTTGCCGGGTGCAATAATTCTCACCGGAGGTTTCTGTTTTTCCATTATTCGGGGCTGAACAGGGGAGGTATGAGTACGAAGGACAATGTTGTCTGATATATAAAATGTGTCCTGCATATCTCTTGCAGGGTGATTTTTAGGGATATTAAGAGCTTCAAAGTTGTAATAATCTGTTTCAACCTCAGGCCCTTCAGCAACATCAAATCCCATTCGTATATAAATATCGCATATTTGTTGAGTAATCTGGGTAATTGGATGCAACGATCCTCGACGGGTGACTCTTCCGGGCAGCGAGACATCAATCCGGTTGTCTGTTTCATAAGACGGAGCTTCAAGTCGCTTTAAGGCGTTTTTGAATAACTCATCAATGGCTCTTTTTGTTTGGTTTGCCTTTTTTCCTGCCTCAGGTCTGCTTTCCTTTGGCAGGTTTGAAATATTTCTCAAATATTGAGTAACCGCGCCCTTTCGACCCAAATACCTGACCGAAAGGGCTTTGATGCTTTCACTATCAGAAGCAGCTTCAAGTTCCTTCAGTGCCTCTTTTTTAATCTGTTCTATGGTTTTTTCCAATTTTTCGTTTTATCTTTAACCGCAAATTAGCTGGCTTCTCTCATCCCGCCATATAGCGGGAGAAAGTTGTAATAGAGTTAAAACATCATGTTTCAAAATACACAAATAAATTCTATAGGTTGTAGAATTTCTGAGGCGTTGGGTTAGAGCTGTTCTGATGCTAAATTTGCAATTTGAGAAAATCCTGATGGGTCAGATATTGCTAATTCAGCCAGAACTTTTCGGTCCAGATTAATACCGGCAAGTTTTAATCCGTGTATGAATTTACTGTAGGATAGGTTGTTCATTCGTGCCGCTGCATTAATTCTTGTGATCCAGAGTCTCCGGAAATCACGCTTGCGTGCCTTGCGATCCCGATAAGCATACATAAGTGCCTTATCCACAGCGTCGGCTGCGGTACGAAATAATTTGCTACGGCCTCCACGATGCCCTTTTGCCAACTTCAAAATTTTTTTTCGACGTCTTTTTGCTTTAAAACCTCTTTTGACTCGCATAAATCTTCTCCTAAATATTCTGATTCAGTAATGCGCTGACGTGTGCTCTATGCCAGGGAGACTATCACAGTTCATACAAGGCCAAGCACACTTTGAGCGACCTTTGACAGCTCTGAAATTTTCTGACCAAAAAAATTACAAATCCACTATCCATTGGGAAGGAGGCGCCTGACCATCTTTTTATCAGATTTTTTGATGAGTTGACTCTGCCGTAACCCACGTTTTCGTTTAGTGGTTTTTTTTGTTAAAATATGATTTGCATGTGATTTTGCAAAGACAAATTTGCCTGTACCTGTTTTTTTAAAACGCTTTGCAGCAGCTCTATTTGTTTTTATTTTTGGCATGATATCTTCTCCGTTA
>JAUVTO010000158.1 GCA_030601485.1 Desulfobacterales bacterium
GGCCATTAACAACAATCCCTGTGATGATGTGGCCGTGTAAGTCCTGGCGCCTGCTGCACTTGCTCCCAGAACAACCGAAGCTGCGGTAAATTCACTTTCTACATTAACAAATTCCGCATCCAGTTTTCCCTGGCCAACAATGACAGCCAGATTTTCCACAATGTGAGTTTGGGGCGTAATCGGGTAAGCGGAAATAACATTGGGCCGGCATAAGGCCACCACATCCGCAACAGCTTGAGATCCTTCAATTTGTTTAAGCATAAAACTACCTCTTTTGCATGATTTCATGTGCCCGTTCAAGGGCAGCGACATTGTTTTCACCAACTTTGCCCGGAAACCTTGCCATGATGGCTTCCTGCACCGCTTCCAGACTCACCAGACCGGTAATAGAACAGAACGCTCCTATCATAACCGCATTTGGAATTGGCCGGCCGATGATTTCAATGGCGATTTCTGTGGCGGGAATGGTTTCCACCGTGGCTGTAGTCTTGAGTTTCAAATCTTCGGGGGGTTTATCAGAATTGACCAACAATAACCCATCGGGCTTTAACCCATCCAATACAGGGACCATCTCGATCAAGCTATAGTCCTGGACAATTAAATAATTCGGATGGAGCACATCCTCCCGTGTGCGAACCTTTTTGTCATCAATTCTAACAAAAGCCTGGACAGGCGCACCGATTCGTTCCGCTCCAAAAGAAGGGAAAGCTTGGGCAAATTTGCCGTCCTTGAAGGCCGCAATGGATAAAAGCTCCGCGGCTGCAACATTTCCCTGTCCGCCTCGACCATGTATTCTGATTTCAATCATATGTTTCACCTTTCACCTCCCGGGTCTTTTTGGGAGGGCAAAAAAAATAATAAAAGTGCATTTTGATACGCTTAAGGTCTTCAATTGACATTACAACATATAAATGTAATGAGTCTTTCGTGTCAATGAAAAAAGTGCTTTTAGCACAAACCAGTGTTTAATTTTACTAATCATAACCCGGACAAGACGATGACAAAAACCAAAGGGAAAATTCCGCCGGTCGTTACACTGAATTATTCCAAGACCGACTTGATCATAAAAGAAGGCGACTACGGAGTCTCAATATATGAGGTTATTAGCGGTAAAGTCGGAATCTTTGTCGAATCGGGCGGCGCGGAAATTCGAGTTGCCATCCTTGGTCCCGGCATGATTGTCGGTGAAATGGCCTTTATTTCCGGTAACACAAGTACACGTTCCGCATCGGCCAGGGCCCTTGAAAACTGTTGTTTGGAAGTGTGGCATCCTGCTATGCTTTTGGATGCTTATAAGCAGATGCCTGACATTCTTAGGCTCATCGCGGGCCAAGCGTTAAAGCTTATTGTCCGGATGAACAAAATGGTCGTTGGGTTGAGCTTAAAACAAGAGCAATTACAGGACAGCCAGACTCAGAAGCTATCCGACCAGCGAGATGACAATCGTAAGTTTTACCGGAAAATGGTCAGTCTGGAATGCGTTTTTCGCCCGGTAAACAGCCCCGAGGATCTTGAACTTCCGGGTCGAATTAGGGATATCAGCAAGAGAGGCTTGGGGATGACCGTTAAGACATCACGCTTATTCAATTACATTCTTATCCCCGGAGATGAACTTTTCATCAGTACATATTTTGTGCCAGATCAGACAGTGAATATGACCGCAAAAATTATTTGGCTTAAAAAAGGGGAAACAGACGGCGCCATTTCCCTGGGAATGGTCTTAACCCATATGGACCCGGATGATCGAAAAAGGTTGGGCTTCTTTTTAATGCCGTAACGGAGGTTCTCACATGACTGTCAATTCTCAGGTGCTCGGTTATATTGTGAGCGAGGAACGCTTCTCTGACAAATCCGTTATTATTAAAGAAGGCAGCATTGGTGACTGGGTTTACGTTATCTTAAAAGGCCGGGTCAAAATAAAAAAGCAGACCTCCGGAGGCCTGCTGACCATTGATATATTGTCTGAAGGAAATTTTGTCGGTGAAATGGCAATGTTAAAGCAGAGCAATAGTACCCGAACCGCTTCGGCAGTCGCGGATGGCCCGGTTGTATTAGGATTGCTCGATTCCGTGCGTTTGTTACAGGAGTGGGAGGCTCAACCGGCAAGAATAAAAAAACTCATATCCAATCTGATACAAAACCTCGAAGAAGCAACCAAAAAGGCGGCCGATATGATTGTAGAATAAAATAGATCTCAAAAGTATTGTAACCGTTCAGGGACTTTTTGAAATCCCAAACTGCCAAGTACCAAATTCCAAATAAATTTCAAATCTCAAGCATAAAATTCCAAACAAATCTCAAATTATAACCGTTTGAAGTATATTAGGCGCTTAGTAATTATTTTTGTGTTTTTTATGGCAAAAAATTGCTTGGACAATTAAGTGTGAAGTGCCTAAAGTGATCTAAAGTGCCTAAAATTAAGGAATCCTGACAATTTGTATAAAAGTCGGAGCAAGGCGACTCCTTAACTTTAGTTCACTTCAAACTTTAGCTCACTTGTAACTTTTCCGGCTTGTCCGGGTTAGGTGCTTTGGATGAATTTACGAGTAATATTTACGAAGGTCAAAACCGGAATTTTTGAACATGTGTCTATAAGATAATATTTATCGGCGTTGCAATGTAGTCTGGGATTAGAATTTTATTTTCTCTGAAAATATCTGACAGTTTTTTGTCGCAAAGGATATTAATCCATTCTCTGCACGTGCTGATGCTGTCAAATTGGAAGTAAGTGTTTTTATGTTCTGTTACGATGCTGTAATTTGAAAAAGCGATGTTAAGAACCTCCTTTTCACCTTTTAGTAAAACTTTAAGAAATATTGATTTATCTTTTGAATTTATATCGAAATCGACTAATTTTCCGTAATCAGTGATTATAACATTTACAAACGATTGTAATGCTGTTGATATAATTTTATCTTTCTGTTTTTTGAAAATTGACACCATAATTAAACGCCTCAGAATTTCTATTTCGCTATGAGCGGGAAAAAATATCCGTAATCTTTCGGGACCCAGCACAGCGAGCCAAATTCTATTTTTTCAGATTATTATAAAGCTGCCAACATTCTAATTTGATCAAAAGAAAAATTAAGGTAACATTTTACCGAATTTTGTCAAACAGATAATCGAAACGGCAACGAATCGTTGAAATTAAACCTAATAAAATCCTTGACAATATCGATGGGAGTACTTAATTTTTATTTTTTGAGTATATACTCATAAAGGATGGTTATGGTAAGACCAAAGAAACATCGTATGGTGGCGTTTAACCCTGAAATCAGCTACTTCAAGCCAAGAGGAATTCCCATGCGTGACCTTTCCGAAGTGCGCCTTACGGTTGATGAACGTGAAGCCATAAGGCTTGCTGATTTTCATGGAATGTCCCATGAAGAAGCGGGACAGCACATGCATATTTCAAGGGCCACTTTTGGACGGATTATTCAGCAGGCCAGAAAAGTCGTCGCGGATGCTCTGATTAACGGCAAGGCCATAAATATTGAAGGTGGAAACTACAAGATGGCAGATCAAGTGCGAACGTTCGTGTGTCGCAAATGCAATCACAAATGGGTTGAACCTTTGGGTACGGGAAGGCCTGAAGACTGTCCAAAATGCAATCATGAGATGGTTTATCGTTGCGAAAGTTAAGTTATTTTAATACCTCGCTTAATTTGAAATTAACTTTATTAGGAGATAAGAATTATGGTAAAAATTCATAAAAATGTTGATGCCGCCCAGAAACAGAAAAAGGCGCAGACGGAACAGGACGCTTCTGTCGAGAGTTCTTTGAAAAAAATAAAGAAAAAATTCGTCGTATTAAGCGGCAAAGGCGGGGTGGGCAAAACCAGCATATCTGTTAACCTGAGCATAGCGCTTGCCGAAAAGGGATTTAACGTGGGTATTATGGATATTGATTTGCATGGACCTGACGTACCGAGAATGCTCGGGTTAAAAGGAATGCTGGGTCTGAGCAAAAGCAACAAACTGGATCCCTTGAGGTATTCGGATAACTTGAAAGTAATTTCCATAGAATCGCTGATTGCAAGTAAAGACGATGCCGTTATATGGAGGGGACCGCTTAAATATTCCGCTATACGGCAATTTATCGGTGAAGTTGAATGGGGTGATCTAGACTTTTTGATCGTGGACTCTCCTCCGGGAACCGGTGATGAGCCGTTGACCGTTGCACAAACAATTTCCGATGCCCGGGCAATCATCGTTACCACACCCCAGGAGGTGGCCCTGGCGGACGTCAGAAAATCCATCAATTTCTGCAGAACCGTGAAAATGGAGATTTTTGGTCTTATTGAAAATATGAGCGGCTTTAGCTGCCCTCACTGCAATAAAATGGTTGAGCTGTTCGGAACCGGCGGAGGAGAAAAAACCGCCCGAGAGACAGGCATTCAGTTTCTGGGAAGAATTCCGTTTGATCAAAATTTTGTTTCATGCGGAGATAACGGTATTTCTTTTCAGGCAAAATATGCAGATTCTCAGGTAACCAAGGTGTTTGCCGAGTTGGCTGATAAAATATCCAAGTGATCAGGTATCCGGACCTTTTTATCTAATATTAAAAAAGGGCTTTCTTTTTGGATAAAAAAGATTTGTTCAAAGTGCGGCAAGATACTGGATACTTGCTATCTATCAATAATTATTTTATGACGGTCTCGTAAAAAGTCCAACTTCTGCGTTGTGCTGCATTTCGTAATCATTCAACGTACGAAAAGTACGCCTCATGATTACAAAATTTGCACGCCTTGAATTTGAACTTTTTACGAAACCGTCTAAATCGGACTTTT
>JAUVTO010000037.1 GCA_030601485.1 Desulfobacterales bacterium
GTCAGTATCAAAAGAGTCAGACAATTACGGATACAAATTCAAAATGAGCTTCGTAATTCCGGTAGCTCTACAGATTTATTTTTTTTCAAAGAACAAAAACGTTATCGGTCACATGCAAGAAGCTAACCGGACACCACTGATTCTAAATCGTCAAAAATCATTGTCGAAAAGAGCACACTTCCGGTTAAAACCGCTCTGGCCATGGAGAGAATCCTGACTTTAAACAACAATCTTCATTTTGAGGTTCTTTCCAATCCGGAATTTCTGTCTGAAGGCACTGCAATAAAGGATCTGGAATATCCGGATCGGGTACTTGTCGGTTCCCGTCAAACACAAAGCGGTTTAAAGGCAAGAGATGAGCTGGTTGAAATATATGCCAACTGGGTGGATGAAAAGCGGATAATTACAACCGATATCTGGAGCAGTGAACTTTCCAAACTCGTGGCAAATGCTTTTTTAGCCCAGAGAATATCATCAATAAATGCCATATCGGTCCTGTGTGAAAAGACCGGTGCGGATATTGTCAATGTGGTCAGAGCAGTCGGGTTTGACACCAGGATCGGCGACAAATTCCTGAATGCAAGCATCGGGTTTGGAGGTTCATGCTTTAAAAAGGATATTTTGAATCTTGTATATATGTGCCGCTATAGTGGCATTAACGAAGTGGCCGATTACTGGGACCATGTGCTCAGGATAAATGATTTTCAAAAGGATCGTTTTGTGATCAAGATGCTTACAGCCATGTTTAACACATTGGCCGGCAAGAAAATAACCCTTTTTGGTTTTGCTTTCAAGGCCAATACCGGGGACACAAGGGAAAGTCCGGCCATTTACATTGCGAGGAGACTGATCGAGGAAAAAGCGCATTTGGCGATTACCGATCCAAAAGCATTAAAGAACGCAAGAATCGATCTAAAAGGAATAGATGAAAAGGTAACCTATATTGACGATCCTTATGAAGCAGCGGCCAAAAGTCATGCAATTGCAATAATGACGGAATGGGATTTATACAGGGATATTGACTATGAAGAAATTTTCAAGTCAATGATAAAACCGGCCTTTATCTTTGACGGCCGTAATATCGTCGATCATAAAAGACTTTTTGAAATCGGGTTTAACGTTTATCCAATCGGCAAACCAGCTTTGACACACTTTTAAAAAAGTTTTAAATAAATTAGCCACAGACCCACACAGACTGACACAGACATTTGTCCGGCGGACTTCGCTGGGCAAAAAAAGTCATCGCTTCGCGAAAAAAACCCAATGTTATTTCGCCAGTGTGTTTTTGTGTGAGCCTGTGGCAAATATGAAGAAATATGGATATCAATGAGCTTACATACCAGATAAATGGTGCGATATTCGAAGTTAGTAAATTGTTGGGCGCTGGATTCCTCGAAAAAGTTTATGAGAACGCTTTAATTATGGAGTTGCGTTTAAGAGGAATTAAAGCGGTGAGTCAATTTCCGATTTCTGTGAAGTATAAGGGTAAAGATATCGGAGAGTATTTTGCCGATATTGTTGTTGAAGACAAGGTGATAATTGAACTAAAGGCAGTTGATAAATTACAAAAAATTCATGAAGCACAGATGTTGAACTACTTGAAAGCTACTGGAATGAAGGTTGGTTTGCTTGTAAATTTCACATTCCCAAAAGCAGTGATAAAACGTTTTGCAATGTAATTGAGGATTAAAAGGCGTGTAGTTATTGCCCAAGAAAAAATATCTGTGTGTGTCTGTGTGTGTCTGTGTGTGTCTGCCTGCCGTGCGTAGCTCGCAGAGCGAAGTTTGGTGGCTAAAAAAGGATTCTTATGAAAATTAAAAATTTCAATACGCGCCGCGTACTGATTACCGGCGGCGCCGGCTTTCTTGGCTCTCATCTCTGCGAACGCCTTGTTTCAGAAGGTTCCGAGGTATTGTGTGTGGATAACTGCTTTACCGGCACAAGGCAAAATATCTTCCATCTTTTAAATAAGCCGAACTTTGAATTTATCCGTCATGACATAACATTTCCTCTTTATCTGGAGGTGGATGAAATTTATAATCTTGCCTGTCCTGCATCGCCTGTCCATTATCAGTTTGATCCTGTCCAGACCACAAAAACAAGCGTGCACGGCGCCATTAATATGTTGGGGCTTGCCAAGCGGATTAAGGCCAAAATTTTGCAGGCATCAACAAGCGAAGTTTACGGAGATCCGGATGTTCACCCCCAGCCGGAAACCTACTGGGGCAGGGTAAACCCCATCGGTCCGAGATCCTGTTATGATGAAGGAAAAAGGTGCGCTGAAACACTTTTTTTTGACTATTATCGTCAGCACAATCTGAAAATCAAGGTTGTAAGAATATTTAACACATACGGCACGCGGATGCACCCGAATGACGGACGCGTTGTTTCCAATTTTATTGTTCAGGCATTGAAAAACAGGGATATCACGGTGTTTGGCGATGGAACCCAAACCCGTTCCTTTTGTATGTGGATGATCTGATAGAAGGTATGATCCGGATGATGAGCGGGCCCGATGATTTCACAGGGCCGGTAAACTTAGGAAATCCTGATGAATTTACTATCCTTGAGCTGGCTAAAAAAATCATAAAAATTACAGGTTCAAAATCAAAAATTGTGTTTAAACCCCTGCCGCAGGATGATCCTATGCAGCGCCGACCTGACATCAGCCTTGCAAAGGAAAAACTAAAATGGCAGCCTGTGGTAAAACTGGATCAGGGTCTGAAAAGAACCATTGAATATTTTGACAGAATAGTATAGTTTTTTAGTTTATCCACATAAAACTTTTTTTACCACGAAGCACACGAAGATAAAATATTAAGTCTCAAAATCCTTCGTGGCCTTCGTGGTAAACTGTTCTGTGTGTGTCTGCCTGCCCTGTGGAATTTTTCAGCCATTCCTCCGGGGTGGCTAATAATCCTTAATCCATAATCCCAAATTAATGGAGCTAAACAATGGCCCAACAAGAATCCAATCAGCAACAATATCCACAGAATTACCCGCCATACGAGGACGAAATCGATCTTCTGGACTATGTAATTATCCTTCTAAAGCATAAATGGATGATCTTTTTCCTTGTCTTTATCGCAAGTGTGGCTGCTGTAATATATAGTTTGAGGTTGCCTGAGATATACCGGTCCGAAAGCACCATTGTTCCCATTGGACAGGAAAAGGCCTCTCTAAGCAGCCGCCTGTCTGCCCTGGGTGGATTCGGCGCCATGGTTGCGTCTCAGGTTGGCATCGGAGGAGCGGGGTCTCTGGAAAAGTTTGAGATTGTCCTTAAAAGTCGCGAACTGACCAATGATCTGGTTGAAAAGCATAAATTGATGCCGGTTATCTTTAAGGATTCCTGGGATGAAAAGACAAAGACATGGAAGACTGAAGAGCCGCCCACCCTTCAGGATGCTTATAAGGCTGTGCAGGGGATGCTGGAGATTAAACCGGACAAAAAAAATGGCGTCCTGAAACTTGGGTTTCTCTTTCCCGATCCAGCGGTGGCTCAAAAGCTGCTTAATTACTATGTCGTCGGCATGAGTGAATTTTTGCGACACCAGTCACTTGAAAATGTTGCAATACAAAGAAAGGCGCTTCAGGAACAACTAATAACCACGACCGATCCGCTTCTCAGGACAAAGCTGGCCGAGATAATAGCGCAGCACGTAGAGAAAGAGACCCTGGCGAAGGTCCAAAGATATTACGGCTTTAACGTCATAGATCCTCCGTTTGTCCCGGAAAAGAGGTTCAAGCCCAAGCGGGCTCAAATTTGTATCCTGTCGGTCATTGTTGCGTTTTTCATGGCTGTATTTCTCGCGTTTATCATGGAATATGTTGGTAATTTAAAAAAAAATGAAGACCCAGAACGGCTTGAGAATCTTAAGAAATATATGAAACTGCGAAACAGATGAGAAGGTTGCAGAAATCTGTTTTCCGTATCCCGCTTTCCGGTATCCTAATTTCTACCGTTTTGTCATTCCCGCGGAGGCGGGAATCCAGTAATTTCTTAGGGTTATGTTTGTAGTCTTTGGCATCATCTTCGATTTAGTTGCTTTTTACGAATGCATCAAGGAGTAAGCACATGAAAAAATCTTTTATTCTGTTGACCATAATCATGGGACTAATTCTGGCGGCAAGTCCGTCTTTTTCCCGGGATGTAAGCCCCGCTGATGTGCAAAAATATCTAAAAACCCATCCTGAGGCGAAAAAATATGTGTCTCCCGAGGGTAAACCGACACCTGAGGGAGAAAAACTTCTTAAAACCCGCCAGAAGGAAGGCACAATTACTCCAGCAGAAGTAAAAGAGGGGTTGGAAAAGCTTAAGGAAAAGGAACGTGGGTTGGAAGCGGTTTCCCCTGAAGAAGCCCCGTTACCGAAGGAAGAAGATGCCGAAATCTCAAAACCAAAGATATCGAAGGCATTCCCGGGTGATCTCCCAATCTTTGGCCAGCAGCTCTTTTCTGCCGGTCCCGCGTCTTTTACTCCACCGTCAAACATGCCTGTATCTACGGATTACATTATCGGTCCCGATGATAATATCGTCGTGCAGCTCTGGGGAAGGGTCAATGAGCAATATGCCCTCACCGTGCAGAGAGATGGAAGCATACAGCTTCCGCAGATAGGCGCCATCCAGGTGGCCGGCCTTACCTACAAGCGGTTGCAGGATTTAATTAAGCGTGAAGCGGAATCGATTACCGGTGTGAATGTTAACGTTACAATGGGAAAATTAAGGAGCATCACCATTTTCGTGGTTGGCTCTGTTAAAAAGTCTGGCGCTTATACGGTCAGCGCCTTTGACACCATTCTGAATGCCCTCATATATGCCAGGGGGCCAGACACACTCGGTTCGATGAGAAATATTCAGTTAAGAAGACGCAACAAGATAATAACGACCTTTGATCTGTACGACCTTATTCTGAAGGGAGACAATTCAAAAGACATGAGACTGGAACCGGGGGATATCATATTCGTGCCCAAGGCTGAGACGGTTGTTGCCATAGGTGGCGATGTCAAGGTCCCAGCCTTCTATGAACTGAAGAAAGAAAAAAGCCTGTTAAATGCCCTGAAACTTGCGGGTGGTATCAAGTCTTCCGCATATTCCGAGCAGATACAAATCCAGCGGTACCTTGAAAACAGAGAAAGAATCGTTCTGGATATGTCTCTGGATGGATTAAAAAAGGAGAAAAGGCCTTTTACACTGCAGGATGGAGATGTCGTAAGGATATTCCCCGTCATTAAGGAGGACACAAACGCGGTATATCTGTTTGGAAATGTAACACGTCAGGGAAAGTATGAATATTCTTCAGATATGCGGATATTAGATATCATAAAGGCAGAGGATCTCAACCCCGAAACACATTTCCCCTACGCCCTGATCAAAAGATATAACCCGCCGGAGATGTTGCCGGAATTGGTCCCGTTTAATCTGGGAGAGGCGTTGCTTAGACACAATATGGAAGAGAATATCCGCCTTCAGCCGGGAGACGAAGTTCACATCTTTAACAAATGGACTTTTGAAGACAAACCTTATGTATCAGTTGCCGGTGAGGTGAGAAGACCTGAGTTGTACCCCTGTGACGAAGGCATGCGGGTCAAGGATGCCGTATTAGTCGCGGGAGATTTGACGAGGGATGCCTATCTCAAGAAGGGTGAAGTAATCAGGGTAAATGAGAAAAAAGAGTTTAGCACAATCTATTTTAACGTTGCAAAGGCCATGGCAGATGACCCTGAGGAGAATCTTCTTCTCCAGGATCAGGACATGATCGTTATTCATTCCATCTGGGAGAAGGTGAACAAAAAGCGGGTTCACATCGACGGCAATGTAAAAAACCCGGGGGAATATCAGTACACGGAACAGATGACAGTGAAGGATCTTGTCTTTAAAGCAGGTAATATCCTTGAGTCTGCATACATCGATGAAGCGGAGATTACGTCTTTGATTACAGAGGACAGGAAGATTTCAAGGGTAGAGAGGAAGACTATCAATCTCGGAAAGGCATTGGAGGGAGATCCAGTCCACAACGTGATGCTGAGGCCTCATGATAGATTGCACGTCAAGCGTATACCCGACTGGCATGAAGCGAAACATGTATCTGTGTCGGGAGAATTCAAATTTCCCGAAAGATATGTCATCAAAAAGGGTGAAAAGCTTTCATGCCTTATTGCGAGAGCGGGCGGATATACGGACCATGCGTATTTGAGAGGGGCCATATTTACAAGGGAAAGTGTAAGGGCGCTTCAGCAAACAAGCCTCGATGAAATGGTAAAGCGGATGGAAAGGGAGGTAATGTCCCAGGGGGCTATGCAGATGGCCACGGCCGTGTCCAGAGAAGAGATTGAGGCAAAAAAGGTAGAGCTGGAACAGAAACGGAAATTTATAGAGTCCCTGTATGATCTGAAGGCCACAGGCAGGATGACAATCAGGCTTGCTCATGTAAGACTGTTAAAGGGGAGTAATTACGATATTCTGCTTGAAGATGGGGATAGTCTGACAATTCCCATAAAAAACAATGTGGTTAATGTGGTGGGAGCCGTCATGTCTCACGGCAGTTATATATATTCCGATGACCTGGAGTATCAGAACTACATTGCAATGACCGGAGGTTATTCAGAGTATGCCGATAAAGACAATGTGTTTGTCCTTAAGGTTGACGGCAGCGCCAGGAAGGTCAAAGGTCTCATCAATTGGAATCCATTTAAGTCGAGATGGGAGATGACGGTATTCGGCGAAAAAATCAAAGAGATTGAACCTGGCGATACCATAATCGTGCCTGAAGAAGTTAGCCGTATCGCCTGGCTGAGAGAGATCAAGGATCTTACGCAGGTCCTTATGCAGATAGCGGTGACCGCAGCCGTTACGATAAATATGTTCTAAGGTGCAATGGGATCAGTCGTTACTGACCATTACCTGCTGAGCACTAACCGGAGGATGCCATAATTTGCGCCTTAAACTTATTATCCTTTTTGTATCTATTCTTTTTTTTACATTCTTTTCATATATGCCGCGATCCTTTTCCGGTGATGAGCCCTTTACTTGCCCAGCAAACTGGGGCGGCACAGGACTCATGGAAACACCGACCGCCCGGGTAATAAAGGAAGGCGGATACCGGGTAGGGATCAGCAATATAGATCCCTACTGGTACTATTATGGAGCTGTTAGTCCCCTGAAGGGGCTGGAGATAGCCGGCAGAATAACGAAGGTAGAAGGGGTGCCGGCGTTAACGGCTGATTATGGGGATACCAAAGACAAGGCAATAGATTTGAAATACCGGTTCTGTGCGGAGAGCAAGTACATACCCGCCCTTTCCTTGGGGATTATGGATCCCCATGGAACACGAAAATACGCGTCACAGTACCTGGTAGCGAGTAAACAGATTTATCCCTTTGACTTTACGATAGGTTTCGGCAATGGAAGGTTCGGCAAAAGACCTCTTCCCTCAAAACCAAAGGGGATCAAACTTGAGATTTTCAGTGATACAGATGACTGGCTGTCGGATTCCCAGTTTTTCTACGGCATTCAATTTGCTCCGTCGGAAAAATACGCCTTCATGGTCGAGTACAGTCCGATTCAGTACCACAAGACAGGAGACCCTGCTCAGAAAAAATACTTCAAAGAACCCGTTCCCTCAAAATTTAATTTCGGTTTCCGGTGGAAACCGTTTAAATGGTCCGAGATTGATCTGAGCTATCAGAGAGGGAATCAGCTCGGAATTAATTTTTCCGTGGCCTTTGATATGAAAAAGCCATTTGTTCCTATTTACGACCACCCTTACAGAGAGAGACAGAATCACAGGTCGGATCCCCTGTATGATAGGATTGTAAGGGCGTTATACGCTTCTGGATTCAGTGATATTGGAGTTGAAGAAATAGGAGATGAGTTGTGGGTTGATGCTCAGAATAACAAATATTATTACAGCCCGAGAGCAATCGGCGTTGCTCTCTCAATACTTGCCGATATGGCGCCTGAAAATATTCGTGAAATTCATCTTATCCTCAAGTCAAACGGCATCCCGATTGTTGAGTTTATGGCAACAAGAGAAGATGTGGTTGATTTATTCTCCAAGAAATTAACCCTGAATGAATTCCTATACTTATCTGAAATCAATACCGATATTAATAAGACGCCTGGCGGTAAAAAGATACACAGGAAATTTTTCGATTATGGCATAAAACCGTTATTCCGGGTATTTCTAAACGATCCATCCGGTTTTTTCAAATACAGACTTGGTGTTTCGGGATGGTCTGGTTTTCACCCGTGGAAGGGAGCATCCTTTATAGCTGGAATCGAGGGTTATCCTGTCAATACTGTTTCGACAACGAATAAACCCTTATCTATCCCGGTCAGGTCTGATATTGTATCTTATCAGGAAAAGAAGAATGTTGCTCTGGAAAGATTGATGTATGACCAGATACAAAAGACAAAGCACGACATCTATATGAGGGCGTCTGCGGGCCTGCTGGAAGTGCAGTACGCCGGCCTTGACGGGGAGATAGCTATGCCGCTGCTCAGTGGCAGACTTATGGTTGGACTGGGCGGCAGCTTTGTGAAAAAAAGAGAACCGGGCGAACCATTTGGCCTTAAAGATAATCCTGTAAAAAAACATTACACAACCGCATTTTTCAATGCTCGCCTGAACATACCAGAGCAGGAAATTTCGATTGATCTCAAGACAGGGAGATTTCTGGCAGGGGACCGGGGCTCAAGGATAACCATATCGAAGTTTTTTAATGGCGTCATCCTTTCCGCCTGGTACAGCAGTACAAATACGGATATATTTAGCGACGTTCATAACAGGGGGTATCATGATAAGGGTATAGCGCTTACAATTCCCGTAAGGCCGGTCAAGGGCGCAGATACTAAAACTACCAACAGGGGTGACATAGCACCCTGGACAAGGGATGTAGCACAGGATATAGATCATTTTAAACCTCTTTTCGATAATATGGGAAGGAATTCCAAGATTTATCTTGACAAAGATAAAAAAAGATTTAATAATCACAATTAAAGTTTATTATTCTTAATGTTAAAAACTTAGGAGGGCTGAGACATGCAAAAACTTAGAAAGTATGCAGGCGTCATGTGTGTTTTGTTTATTGTTGCTTTTGTAGCGCCCGGTAATGTTTTTGGTGCGGCAGAAGGTGGGGCAGCAGCAGGCACTGCGACAGGGGCAGCGGGAGCCGGTACGGCTGCGGGTACAGCAGCGGCAGCCGGTATTTCTGCGGGTACAATAGCTGTAGCCGTAGCCGTAGTAGCCATAGCAGCGATAGCTATTGCAGAGGCTTTAGGTGATGATGATGTAACTCCGACGCATCATCACTAATTGCTAAATAGACGACAGCACAGCCCATTTTTGATATTGAAAATCCCTCTTATTTTGAGGCATTGGGGAGTCCTTTTGCAAAACGCGCTTTTTCTGTGATTCCAACCCCTTACACCTGCCTGTGCAGGCACCTGTCTGCGTGCAACGCATAGGCAGGCGGCAGACAGGCGGGAATGCCTATTGGGGATTTTTTAAAAACCAGCCATGAAAAATTTTGTCGCCATCTGCCTTATTATCTGGCTAACATTCCATTTTACTTCAGTTGCCTCTTCGGAAAACCCCGGTAGCGAGCTAAAGAACATCCTTTTTTCAGCAGAATCCCTTTTTAAAGCAATGAAGGGGAAAGACTATCCTGCAATATGGAAATTTCTTACAATAAAATCAAAAAGCGCCATTGTTAAAAATGTACAGAAAGCATCGGCTAAAGTAGGCGTTGAATATTCAAAGAAACAAATAAGCGCAGATTTTGGCATTGGAGGGCCACTTTCAAAGGCTTACTGGGATAGTTATCTCGCAGAATTTGACCCGGACATGGTTTTAGAGCACAGCAGATGGGAGATGGGTATTATCAAAAATAAAAAAGCCGCAATAATCATCCACTACGAAAAATCGGAAAAGCCTGCTTTATTAAAGCTTAACAAAGAAGACGGAATATGGAAGGTGGGTCTCGAAGAAACCTTCGGCGCAAGAAAAATACTCCCCCAATAGGGACATTTTACATTTAAATCTCACCGCAAAGGAGCTCTAAAATGAAGTGCAAAAAAGGGATGTGGTGTGTACCGGTAATCGTTGCAGCTTTTTTCTTGCTTTTTGGCACATCAATAGGGGCCGACAATTCTCAAAAATATCTGAAAAATTTCAAGGTGTTCGAACCAGCAAAGCCGTTTTTAGATCCGGACATTCAGATTAAACCTGAATTTGTTGAGGGCAAAGGCGCCCGGATTGGACATATTCAAAAGATCCAGGGGAAAGTTTATGTGATTCACAAAGGAGAAAAGGTTGCGTACCTGCTGAAAAAGAAACTCCCATTGTTTACGGGCGATACGTTGATTACAGAAAAACGGTCAAGGGTTAATGCTGCCATGAATGACAAGAGTGTATTTGCTCTTGCGCCTCTTTCCAAACTTGTTATCGACAAATCTGTTTATGATGCGGAAAAAAATACACGTAACTCCCTGATGGTAACCGTTCACTCCCCCCGCCCCAGGTTTGGATGGGGATTAATAAATTCAATGGGTTAGCTCTCTCACTCTCATATTTTAAGGGGGGGGAGTGAACGGTTACCCCTGATGAGTGTTTTATGGGGTCAGGTGAGGTTTATCGCGGATAAAGTTGCCGGCAAACCAAACTTCACAGTCAAGACCAAAACAGCCGTATGTGGTGTCAGGGGCTCTGATTTTGCTATTTCTGTAGGGCCTGCCGGAGAGGAAACCTCATCAATACAGAAATTTTTTGCAGTTTTATTTTTGGTCAGAGAGGCACATGCATTTATGCCGGGCGTTTTGATGACCACCGTTGTTACAGGATCGGCCACCATAGTTACTTTTACAGGGACGGTTGGCGCGGTGCAGGTCATTGGGGCAAATTCGTTATGTGCTGCAGTGGCCGGGGCCACAGCGATTACACCTCTAATGATAGGCGCTGCCGCAGCCTCTGCGGTTCTGGATTCAGTCGGACCGGGACTTGCACTGAGCATGCCGCCGGAATACGAACCGCAATAGCGAGCGCATTCCCCGTGGCTTGTCGGAGCGAAGCGTAGATCCCGTCTCACGGGGCCGCGGGGTTAGCGAGCGAATCTAAAAATGGCCAACTTCCTTACGGTCGAAGGCTACCAACGTAAAGCGGGACAACTTGTAAATTCAATCAGTTAGCAATTCTTTAATTTTGCTTGATTGTGGGCATTACTATAAAACCAAAATGGCGAAAAAGTGGCCCGCTTTAAGTTGGTAGCCGTAATCACGAAATTGAATACGTTCATCAACAGTACAAAAGCATGAAGGCCAAATTTCGATTTTCTAATTTCAACGTTCCGTGAACGCTTACAGGCATACCTTCCAATTCAAAACAGATGATGACGATCATTTGCCTTACGACCAAAAATCTGCCACTTAATTTTTCTGATTTAGCTTGTGATAAACCATGAAGAAAAAGCCAATTTTAAATTTGAAATCTAAAGATCGAAATTTTGCACAAGTGCAAGTAAACAAGACTTCAGCTAACTATCATGTCGGAACCGAAGAACTTGAAATAGAGCGGGATCGTTATCGGGTATTTATCGAAGATGTTGCTGATGGCTTTTTCGAAACCAACCTTCGTGGAAACTTTATATTTATTAATGATGCCATGTGCCGTATTTTCGGGTTTTCCAGGGAAGAGATCAAAGACCGCAATTTCCGGGAATTTATGGATGAAAAAAATGCACAAGCTGCCTATGAGAGTTTCAACAAGCTCTATCGCAGCGGCAAAGGTGTTACGGACATTATATGGGAGATTAATAGAAAGAACGGA
>JAUVTO010000006.1 GCA_030601485.1 Desulfobacterales bacterium
ACAGCCAAAAAAATTATGGATGAGGAAAAAGAATAACGGGTTTACGGGAGAACAATAAATGCAGATTAAAGTACTGTTGGTAGACGATGAAAAAGATTTTGTTGAAACCCTGGCCCAGCGTTTAGAGATGAGGGACTTTGATGTTAAAACCGCTCTTGGCGGGGATGAAGCCCTGGGTCTGATCCTGGAATCCGACGTTGACGTTATTGTTCTGGATGTTCTCATGCCGGGAAAAGACGGCATTCAAACCCTAAAGGAAATCAAGGACTTAAAGCCACTTGTTAATGTCATCATGCTCACCGGCCACGCAACGGTTGATACGGCCATTGAAGGCATGAGATTAGGAGCTTATGATTATCTTATGAAGCCTACCGAGACAGAGATTCTGGTGGAAAAAATCATGAGCGCTCATAAAATTAAGGCTGAACATGAAGAGCGTATTCGCCAAGCCGAGATTAAAGGCCTTCTCAAAAGACGAGGCTGGTGATGGCTTGTAATAGCCCTGATAGTGACTGATACGCAGTTCACTTCAAGGTCATTTCTAAAATTCGCTTGCACCGTATATCGGGGTTGGTTCAGAAAATAACGGCTTTGATACAGATAGGAAAGCAAGGAAATATCTATAACATCCTGCCGGCAAATTTCCAACCTATACATTTATCCCTAAAGACAAGGGCGCTAAATCAAATAATTCAGGAGGATTGGCATGAAAAAGAAATTTGTAAAAGAATTGATGATTCCGTTTGCTGAATATTCAACGGTTTCTCAAGACGCTACTTTATTCGAGGCTGTCATGGCCCTGGAAAAAGCGTTAGAAGAGTCTGACCAGACCCGCTTTCCAGATAAGGCGGTTCTGATATATGATAAGGATAATAATATTGTCGGCAAAGTGAGCCAACTGGATATACTCAGGGCCTTGGAACCGAAATATGAAACAATGGGTATTCCGGGATCATTATCCCGTTTCGGTTTAACTCCGCAGTTTCAAAAAACTATGCTCGAACAACTCCGCTTTTGGGACAAACCCATGGATGATATTTGCAAAAAAGCCGCCCGGATAAAAGTGAAAGAATTTATGTACACCCCCGGCGAAGGCGAATATATTAGTGAAGATTCATCCATGGACAAGGCCATCAATCAACTTGTCATGGGACGTCATCAGTCTTTGCTTGTGATGAAAAACGACAAGATCGTGGGGATCTTAAGGAAAACTGATGTGTTTATGGAGATTGTCCGGGCTATGAAAGCCTGCGAACTATAAGCATGCAAAGAGATCCGGCATAATTGATAACCGACTCGAATCAGTAACCGGTATAATATTTCAGACAAGGAGAATGGTATATGACAAGCGATTCTATGGTCATTCAAAAAAGCAAGTTCGAGTGGAAACGATATCTGTTGCTCTCAATAGGAATAGCATTGTTTGCAGTAACTTTTTATTCATCTCCCTGGCCCGATGCCATAGATCCCATGGGAGAACATTTTCCCTTGAGCAAGGCGGGAAAAGGGGCGATCGCCGTTTTTCTTCTGGCCGGAACCTGGTGGGTCTTTGAAGTGGTGCCCATCGGCATAACCAGTCTGGCCATCGGCGTACTTCAGGCCCTTTTCCTGATTCGTCCGGCCAAGGTGGCTTTTAACGATTTTATGGATCCTTCGGTAATGTTCATCTTTGCTTCCATCGTTATCGGACTGGTTTTTACCAAGACAGGTCTGACCAAACGCCTGGCTTACAAGATGCTGGTGATCGTAGGAGAAAAAACCAGCATGATATATCTGGGATGTTTTGTGGTTACCGCAGCCCTGACGCACATTATGGCCCATACGGCCGTGGCAGCTACAATTTACCCGCTTTTGCTGGCGGTTTACAGCCTTTACGGAGAAGGAGACAAACCCACCAAATTCGGCAAAGGACTCTTTATGGGCATGGCCTATGTGGCCGGGGCCGGCAGCATCGTGACACTTTTGGGAGCAGCGCGCGGTGCCGTGGCCGTCGGTTTTTATAACGATATTGTGGGGAGAAACATTTCCTTTTTTCAGCTCAGCTATTATATGTTCCCCATCGGATGGATCATGACGTTTCTTCTGTGGGGTTTTTTCATGATCTTTATGAAACCCGAAAAAAAGGTCATTCCCGGCTTGAGGGAAAAAGCCAGACTTCTCAATGCCGAATTAGGCTCTATTACCCGCAAAGAGATCGTAGCTGCCGCCATCGTCTTTGCCTGTATCCTGGTTATGTCCCTGCGCTCCTTTGTCCCGATGTTACAGCCGATTAACAAGACAGCCATCATCCTGATTTCAACCATCCTGTTTTTTATCACCGGCATTCTCGATCTCGACGATCTCGAGGATGTTCCGTGGAACATTATCCTGCTGTTTGCCGGCGCCATGAGCATCGGTTTCTGCCTTTGGGATACCGGCGCTGCCAGATGGATGGCCGTGAACTGGCTGGTAATGTTTCAAAAAGCCAACTGGTTTGTTTTTGTGATGAGCATCGCATTTTTTGTCATGATTATGACCAATTTCATTATGAACGTGGCAGCCATTGCCATCTCTCTGCCGGTGGCACTGGTGATTGCTCCCTATCTTGGCGTGGCACCGGAAGTGATTCTTTTTGCTTCCCTGGTGACTGCCGGCATGCCGTTTTTGCTGCTGGTGGGGGCGGCGCCCAATGCAATTGCTTACGATTCAAAGATGTTTACGACCGGAGAGTTCTTTTTGTACGGCATACCGGCCAGTATCATACTGATGGTTGTGGTCGCTTTTGCGTCCTATGTTCTCTGGCCCCTGATGGGAATGCCCGTGACATTACACTAAAGAGATTAGGGGCTTTGCGCCGGAAGGACTGTGGAAGGTTTACTGAAAAAAAATGAACGTCCAACATCGAATGTTGAATGGAAAAAGATAAAAAAACAGAAGAATTAATTAAGATTTTCGTTACAAGTATCAAAACCACTGAAAAGAAAAAGAAATAGTCAGTCAAAGGTGGACGTGCAGCTGTGTAATTCGATGTTGGAATAATTTGAGGAGCGGAGCGACATCATTATTCGACGTTGGACGTTCAATGTTCGATGTTGGACGTTCATCTTTTAATATGTTGGACGTTCATCTTTTAATATTTTCGACGTTCATCTTTTAAAACAACCACGTACGGCATAAATGTAATAGGATCTTTCAGTGTGGTATCGCATCAATCTTCGTAACCGGATTTACCTGATTTTGGCCGCCCTGGTGTTTATCACTTTGATGGGCGGTTTAATTACGGTATGGTATACTTATCGCCTTGAAAGGGCTTTGACCGGAATTATTGACCGGGATCTGGTTGCATACCAGTCGGCTGAATCTTTTGAAACCGCCCTTATCAATCAAAAAGGTTTTGTGTCTTACTATTTTTTAGACGGTGATCCCGACTGGCTCAGGCAACTGGAGAAATACCGCCAGATATTCAATGAGCAGCTCCATACCACCCGATTGCTGGTTGAAGACCAGGAACAAAAAGAAGCCATTGATCAAATCGAGCGGGAATACCGGCTTTACATCCACGACAAAGACCGCGTTATTGCCTTCTATAAGGCCGGAGAGCGGGAGAAAGGCACCAGACTGCACCAGAAAGTGCGCGATCGTTTTTTTAAAATCCTGGAATTATGCGAAAGATACAAAGATTTTCATACCAAAAAAATCATGTTGGCCAGGAACGAAAGCTTGCTCCAGGCCCGAGAACTCAGGTTTATTGCAGGAGCTGCTATATTGGTGGTTTTTTCTCTGAGTGTTCTTTTGGCCTTTATTCTGGCAAACCAGATTTTAGATCCCTTGCGCCGGTTGGCTCAGGAAGCGAATAAGGAGGGTGCTTTGAAAAAGTCGGGTGACGAAGTCAAAGCAATCAGTCGCAGCGTGCACGACTTGATCGAAGCAGCCGGCCAGACCCACATCGAGCTTGAGCGCAGCCGTGAACACCTTTTGCAGGCCGAAAAGATGGCCATGGTGGGTAAACTTGCGGCTGGAATGGCCCACAGCATTCGCAACCCGCTCACATCGGTAAAAATGCGCCTGTTTTCGCTAAGCCGGTCCCTAAAACTGACCGATTACCAGAAAGAAGATATTGATGTGATCTCCGAGGAAATTCGCCATACCGACGCCATTGTTCAGAGTTTTCTGGAGTTTTCACGGCCGCCCAGGCTCAAAATGCAGCAGATCAGTCCGTCTATAGTGGTTGACATGGGCCTGCAGTTACTGGAACACAGACTGAAATCATATGACGTAACCGTTGATGTGATCCGGGAACGTCTGCTTCCCGAGATCCAGGCTGATCCCGAGCAATTAAAGGAAGTCCTGGTTAATATTATTATTAATGCATGTGAGGCCATGGCACAGGGAGGATCCATTGTTATCCACGAGGAAGAAGCTTTGGCACCGCCGCTGGGCAGGGTTGCGGTGATTCGACTAAAGGACAACGGCCCGGGTATGCCCGAATCGATTCACGACAAAATTTTTCAACCCTTTTTCAGCACCAAAGAAGATGGTACGGGCCTGGGATTGAGCATTGCAAGCAGGATTGTTGAAGAGCACCAGGGCAGGCTGGATGTCAAATCAAAGGAAGGCCAAGGATCGACGTTTATCATCACGCTTCCGATAGAGGAATGAAATCGTGAGTACCATTCTGATCATTGACGACGATGACCAGTTGCGTAAAAGTTTCGACAAGCTTTTGAAAGAAGAGGGCTATCACTCTAAATGCGCTGCTTCCGGGGAATCAGGTCTTAAAATAATAGAAAAGGAGATTCCGGACCTTGTTATCCTGGACATGCGGTTGCCGGGCATGAACGGCTTTGAAACTTTTCAGGTCATTCACGAAATAGAGCCCAGGCTTCCCGTGATTATCATGACCGCCTACAGCACTACTGAAACCGCCATCAAAGCCACCAAGATGGGAGCATTCGACTATATTCTCAAGCCCTTTGATATTCCTGACATGTTGACGGTAATTAAACAGGCATTGGAAGCCGGCCGTTTCATGCGTTCGCCGGTGGATATGGATCCCGTACCTGATGAAAGTTTCCGCGATGCCATAATTGGACGGAGCAAACCCATGCAGGAGATTTACAAGGCCATCGGCCGGGTTGCCTCGACGGATGCTACGGTCCTAATCAGAGGAGAATCCGGTACGGGAAAAGAACTGGTAGCCCGGGCCGTTTACCAGCACAGCCGGAGGGCAAACAAGCCCTTCCTGGTGATCAACTGTGTTGCGATTCCCGAAAGCCTTTTAGAAAGCGAACTGTTCGGTTATGAAAAAGGAGCATTTACCGGGGCTGCTCATCGCCGGGTGGGAAAAATCGAACAGGCCCACGGCGGAACCATATTTTTGGACGAAATCGGGGACATGCCGTTAAGCATCCAGGCCAAAATCCTGCGTTTACTCCAGGAAAAAAGCATTGAGCGACTTGGAGGCCGGGCAATCATTCCCGTGGATGTAAGAATTGTGGCCGCCACCAATCGTAACCTTGAATCCGCCCTGGAACAAGGCCGTTTTCGGGAAGACCTCTACTATAGGCTTAAGGTGGTCACTATCTTTCTACCTTCCCTGAGGGAACGGGCCAAGGATATTCTGTTACTGGCCGATTATTTTCTGGCACGCTTTTCCCGTGAAGCCAAGATTGAAAACCCGGGAATCACTAAAGAGGCAAAGGCCATACTTACCGCCTCCCCCTGGCAGGGTAATGTGCGGGAGCTGGGCAACACACTTCAAAAGGCATTGATTTTTAATCGCGGGGCTCCTATTTCTCAGGAAGACATCTCCCAGGCTATCAGCGGCGCAAATGAAGGAAGGGGGACAGATTTAGCAAAAGGTGATCAGGCCATTCGGCAATGGGTGTATCAGATGCTTACCTCTCAATCAGATGAAAACATCTTTGATGCCTGCATGGGCCACTTTACCAGTATCGTTATTAGCGAAACATTAAAACTCACCAGTGGAAACCGCTCAAAGGCGGCGAAACTTCTCGGACTTTCCAGACCCACCCTTCATTCCAGGATCGAAAAGTACGGAATTAAATTCGAAACTTCTGTTACAGAAGACCCGAAATGATTTGTGCTTTTACATTTTGTAAAAAATTCTGACACCCTTTCCATTTCCATTCTAAGTAAGAATCCCATCCAGTCTTTAAAAATATTCTGACTTATTAAGGGGTTATTCCATCATATCTCCAACAACCATTCTTGGCATGTCTCTTGCTCTCTTGTTGATGAAGGTTCGAGTAAAAGGGATAAAGAAATTCACGGCTTATGAAGTATAAACCTTGCAGTGGACCCTCTGGATATATTAACAGCCGCGCCTTGGAAAATTAAAGCTGTAATCTTTATATATTTCTGGAAAAACAATGAGTATTTTAAATGTGTTGATTCAAACCATCGGTGGCTTGGGCCTGTTTATCCTTGGGATGAAGATGATGACCGACGGCCTCCAAGGATCGGCCGGAAAACGAATCAAAAAAATCATATGCGCGGTTTCATCGAACCGGATCATCGGTTGCCTCACAGGGGCCGGAGTTACCGCCATCGTGCAATCATCTTCAGCGACCACCGTTATGATGATCGGATTTGTAAGTGCCGGATTAATGACTTTACAACAGGCCGTTAGTGTTATCTTGGGCGCCAATATCGGAACAACGGTGACCGCACAGTTAATCGCTTTTAAATTGACCAAAGCGGCTCTGCCGGCCATCGCCATCGGCGTAGCTATGAAATTCTTCACCCAACAAAAAAAATACCGATACATCGGTGAGGTAATCTTGGGATTCGGCCTGCTTTTCTTTGGCATGACGGTCATGAAACACGGGCTGACCCCGATTAAAAATGATCCTTCCTTTATTGAATTTTTTACCAAATTCGACCCCAGCAGTGCCGGTGGTCTTGTTCTCTGTGTATTTATCGGCGCTGTTCTGACAATCTTGGTTCAATCTTCATCCGCCACCATTGGATTGACGATGACCTTGGCTACCCAGGGACTGTTGACGTTTCCAGGTGCGATGGCCCTGGTTCTTGGAGAAAATATCGGGACCACTATCACGGCCGAACTGGCGACCATAGGCTCCGCCAATATCAACGCTCACAGAGCCGCCAGAGCCCACACGACGTTCAATGTCATCGGTGTAGCCTTTATGCTGCTTATCTTTCCGTATTTCGTCGGTTTCATAGAATTTGTAGCCATGCATTTGGGAGCGGGACCGGTCGCTGAAGTTGTTGAAGGCGACAGGGTCAATATCGCCCGCTATATCGCCAACGGCCATACCTTGTTCAATGTCATCAACGCGATAATATTTCTGTTTTTCCTGCCGGTGCTGATAAAAGTTGCAATTTTATTATCCCCTAAAGAGGATGAGCCGGAAGATATATACCGGTTACCGGATTTCGGCACCAAGTTTGATGATACTCCCATCGCCGCTTTGGCCAAGGCCCGCAGTGAAATTGTCAGGATGTCCAAAACCGCAATTGGCGCACTCAAAGATACGATCCAACGGATTGAAGACAGGGATTATAAAAAGTTAAGCAAGTGGAAACGTATTGAAAACCATCTGGATGACATGCAAAGGGAGATTACTTCCTATTTAACCAGAATTTACCAGAGTGATGTGAACGAATCCGAAGCCAGAGAAATCTGCAGTTTAATGAGAATGACGAACAACATCGAAAGAATCGGTGATTCAGTGGAGGATATCGCTCAGCTTACGGAAAAGATCATTGAAGACAATTTACAATTTGCACAATTTGCCAGGACCGACTTGAAAACAATCTCGGAAAAGGTCATCGCATTCGTCGATCTTGTCACCCTGGGTATCCATCAACCTATCGAAAATTTTATGAAACAAGCCGAGGAAATTGGAACCATGGTTAACGTGATGACAGAAGAGATGCGGCAGGATCACATTTCAAGACTGCGCAGCGGTGAATGCGGCCTTGACCAGGGTCTGGTGTTCATCGACCTCTTGTCGACTTTCGAAAAGATCGGCGATTACTGTTTCAATATTGCGCAAGCGGTAGCGGGCATTAAATGAAGCTCTCCACCGCAAGCGGATGGGGTATTTAAAAATCATAACAGACTTCAGATGATTGGAAGCCTCCTTGAAAACAGATTTGCCGCCACGCATTTTGAACGCTTTGTTGAAGCGACAGAACACTACTTTGGGAGCGCCGGCCTGACCGCTTCACCTTACGGCATGAATTTATCTATTCCGATTTGTCCTTGATCTTTTTACGGTCCCGAACGATCATTACCGAACAGGGGGCCTTGTAAGATATCCGTTTGGCTACGCTGCCGAAAAAGACAAGCCCCATGCCTGAAAGCCCGTAAGACCCCATCACAACAATATCCACAGGATTTTCATTGAGGAACATCAAAATTTCACTTGAGACATGACCGTCGAGAACGATGAGCTGATAATCGACTTTGTCACCGATCCTGTCACCGTATTCTTGCTGCATCCGCTCTTCCAAATTGAGAATAAGATTCTTCTTGGGCTCTTCGGGCGGCATCCATTCCATATCGGTCAACATGGGATTTATCACTGGCGGAAGCACGTGAATAACCAAAAGCTTGGCCTGATACTTTTCCGCCATCTCAAGCGCTGTTATAAAGGCGGCTTCGGCGTTTTCAGAAAAGTCGGTACAGCAGATAATTTGTTTTTCAGCCATAACGTTTCCCTCCCCTTAAATAAATGTCCGTTGTTTTTCTCCGGGCTTCTAAAACTGACAGTCTCGTAAAAAGTCACAATCCGACGGCAAAGTAAAAAGCTCCAAATTCAAGGCGCGCAAATCCTGAGGAATGAGGCGTACTTATAGTACGTCGCAGTGACGAAGGATGCAGCGCAACGCAGAAGTTGGACTTTTTACGAAGCCGTCAAAACTAAATTCAATGTGATTAAATTTGCAACTTGTGCCCATCCATAAATGATTGTCATCAACAATTTTGGCGACGGATTCGAATTTTAGTCCATGCACAGGATTGATGCAAGATAATATGACAAATCGATTTCATTACAGTTTTCATCGGGTCGCTTTTTGAGCGAGCCTTTAGATTCTCGACTTCAGATTAGCGGCTGCATTATCAGATAGTTACCAAAGCAAGGCGAAACAACCGATCTGTTTTAAAGAATTAAACTGTTAAGAAACATTTAAGACAAATCACGGAAAGGAGGTGGAAGAGGGTTATCCGAAGCATAAAAATTGGAGAGCATAACATCAGATTTTTATGAGTGAAATCCAATCATGAAAGGAGGAAATTATCCCTAAATTTTCTTTTATAGTCGCAACCTGTTCTATGATATCCTGATCATCCATATTTTTTTTTCTCATAATCCTTAATGGCCTCAGCAAGGGCTTTGGCCCCAAGGTTGGAACAGTGCATCTTTTCTTTCGGAAGACCGTCAAGGGCATTGGCAACGGTTTTTTTTGTTATGGATTTGGCTTCTTGCAGAGTTTTGCCCTTTGCCATTTCGCTGACTATGTTGGATACGGCAATAGCTGCAACACATCCGAATGTTTTGAATTTGACATCGGCAAGTTTATCATCCTTGACTTTAATATAGAAAGCCATCATATCACCGCACACGGGATTCCCAACCTCTCCAATTCCGTCAGCATTTTCAATGACACCGGCATTGTACGGATTTGAGAAATGTTCCATTACTTTTTCTGAATACATCTTTTATATCCCTTCCTTACTCCTCCAAAGAGGAGAAAGCGAACGAAGTTTCTCAACCACAAGGCATAGTTTTTCCATCACATACTCGATCTCTTCGATCTTGTTGCTGCTGTCCATGGTAAATACAATTGATCCTTGTGCCAGATCGGGTGGTGTTCCGATGGCCACAAGAACCGGCGAAGTTTTAAGGGCTTTTGAAGCACAGGCGGATCCGGTATTTGAATAGATTCCATGCTGGTTGAGCATATAGATTAATGCTTCCCCTTCAATGGCTTCAATGCAAAAGCTTGCATGGCCTGGAAGTCTTTTGTCAGGGTGTCCTGTCAGTTTGACATGTTCAATCCGTTCACGGACTCCCGATATAATGAGACTTCTTAATTTTTCCAAATGATTCATTTTGTCGAAAAGCTCTTCCACTGCAAGCACTGATGCCTTGCCAAGACCGACAATGTACGGAACATTTTCAGTTCCGCCTCTCCGGCCACTTTCCTGGATGCCGCCATGAATTAACGGCATAAGTCTTAAATTATTTCTAAAGTAAAGTGCGCCGATCCCTTTGGGAGCACCAATAGAGACGCCGGAAAGACTTAACAAATCAACATTAAGTGCATTGACATCGACCGGTATGTTACCGACAGATGCAACAGCATCCGTGTGAAAGAGCACGCCTTTTTCCCGGCAAATTGCAGAAAGTTCCGATATGGGCTGGATTGTTCCAATTTCATTATTGGCATGCATGATTGATACCAAAATAGTGTCGGATCTTATTGCCCTGGACAAACGTCCGGAATCTACCAGACCATATTCATCCACCGGCAGGAAAGTCACCTCGAAATCCATGCGTTCCAAAAATCGCGCAGAGTTAAGTACAGAATGGTGCTCTATAGCAGAGATGATGATATGTCTTCCTTTTTTCTGCAGGGAAAGGGCTACGCCTTTTACTGCAAGGTTATTAGCTTCAGCACCTGATGATGTGAATATGATTTCCTGGGATTTAGCGCTGATTAACTTGGCAACCTTTGCTCTGTGTTCTTCAATGACCTGCTTAACTTTTGAGCCCATGTCATATACAGTAGAGGGATTGCCGAAGTGCCGGTCAAAATAAGGAAGCATGGCTTCAATGACCTCTTCCCTAACAGGCGTTGCTGACGCATGATCCATATAAACATTTTTCATATCAAGACTCTTCATTTGACCTTCTTTATATATAGTTTATAACAGTCTTCATCTTCTTCCATGCCCATAAATTCCTGGCCAAACTTTTGACACCATTCAGGGATATCCTCTAATGCCCCGTCATAGTCTGTCAACACTTCTAAAACCTGACCTCTTTTCAAACATTTAAGCCTGTCCCCCGGTTCTAAAAGATGGAGAGGACACATACGACAGACTAAATCTAAAGTATCATCTGAGGGTTGTTTATCCACAAATTTCATTGCATCCTCCTTGGTTTTGTTTTAGCGCCAAAGCCGCTATTATTTCCGGAATTAATTATTATGATCCATACTTTCCTATAAGAAAAATACCGTAAGTGGCGAACAGGGTGGGTAGAAATTTAATGACCCCACCGCTTCTATCATGGTTTTGGGTATTAATGGCCACCTCTTTGATGATTTTAAAACCGACCTCTTTTGAAAATTTCCTGAAATCCTTGAGGGTAATAACCCGAATATTGGGAGTATCGTACCACTCATAAGGAAGCTGCTTTGTAATAGGTGCATAGCCCGTTGCCAGAAGCTGCAACCGTACGTTCCAACAACTGAAATTGGGAAAGCTGACGATTCCTTTTTTCCCGATTCGCAACTGGGACTGGATTAACATCGCCGGCTCATATACTTGCTGCAAAGTTTGACTCAAGATGACATAATCAAAGGTGTCATCCGGATAATCCTGGATTTCTTCATTAATATCACCCTGAAGAACCGGCACTCCTTTTTCAATACATCTGGCAACTTTTGATTCGACACGCTCAATCCCGGTGCCATCCACCTGCTTATTTTTTTTTAGAAAATAAAGCAGTTCCCCTTCACCACAGCCGAGATCGAGCACTTTGGAACCAGGCTCTATCCAGGAAGCTATTATCTGAAGCTCAAAGCGCATTTGCTTAATTTCTGTTTTCATTATAAACGCGTTCCAAAAAGCCTTTCACCAGGGCAGTCAAGCGCTCACTTGGAAGCAGAAAAGCGTCGTGGCCCCATTCGGCCTCGATTTCACAAAAGCTCACATCAAGACCGTTCTTCTTCATGGCCTGGACCATGGTCCTGGATTGGTAGGTCGGGTAAAGCCAGTCAGAAGTAAAGGAAACAACCAGAAATTTGGCCCTGGTCTTGGAAAAGGCCTCAACCGCAGATCCATTACCGTGCCGCTTCTCCAAGTCATAGTAATCGGCAGCCTTGGTAATATAAAGAAAAGAGTTGGCGTCAAAACGTTGAACAAACTTTGCGCCCTGATAACGAAGATAGCTTTCCACCTGGAAATCAGCATCGAAATTGTAAGAAATATCGCTTTTATCCTGCAGTTGTCTTCCGAATTTTATTCGCATGGACTCATCTGACAGATAGGTGATATGACCAATCATGCGGGCAACAGCTAACCCAAGATCCGGCTCCGCCCCTGAATAATAGTCGCCGTTGTTCCAGTTAGGATCGGCCATGATCGCCTGTCTGGCTACCTCGTTAAAAGCAATTGCCAGAGCAGAGTGTCTGGTGGTGGTTGCCAGCGGAATAGCAGAAACAACCATCTCCGGATAGCTGACACACCATTCCAAAACCTGCATCCCCCCAATGGAACCACCGATAACCGAAAGAATCTTTTTTATTCCAAAATGATCCAGCAACGCCTTTTGGGCTTTGACCATGTCCCCGACCGTGACAACAGGAAAATCGAGCCCATAGGGTTCGACAGTTTTAGGATTGTAGGTACAGGGGCCGGTGGATCCTATACAGCTCCCAAGGATGTTTGAACAGACAATAAAATACTTGTCGGTATCGATCCCCTTCCCAGGCCCTACCATAATATCCCACCAGCCGGGTTTGGGATCATCCTCACTGTAATAACCTGCTACGTGAGAATCTCCGGATAAGGCATGGCAAATGAGAATTGCATTACTTTTATCATCATTCAATTGACCGCAGGTTTCGTATGCAATCGTAACAGGACCGAGCCTTGAGCCGCTCTCCATGATCATTTCATTGGGTGGTTCGGCAAAAGTATACGACTTCTTCTCAACAAGCCCAACCGTAACGTTATTTTTATCGTGTTCTATGTATTCACTCATCTTGCAATTATTGATTGTCGATTGAAGATTGACAATTTAAGGAACTATTTCTTAATTCAATCTTGATCTTCCATTTTATTTTAAACTATCAAGGGCCTGGCCCAGATCGTCACAGATGTCTTCAACAGCCTCAATCCCCACTGAAAGCCTGATCATATCAGATGTGATCGACAAACTTTCCCTGGTGGAATCGTCAAAGGCAACATATTGGGACGAGTAAGGATGAATTGCCAGGGTTTTACAGTCACCCAGGTTGGCCAGATGGTAGATCAATCGCAAGCTGTCGATGAATCGAAAGCATGTCTCCTGATCCTTAAGGCCAAAAGCCAGCATTCCACCAAATCCTTTATCCTCGAACATCTTTCGGGCAATGCCATGCGAGGGATGATCTTCGAAGCCAGGATAATTGACCCAGTATACATCGGGTCGCTCTCTGAGGTAGCGCGCCACCGCCAAAGTATTATCCATATGCTTCTCCATACGCAGAGCCAGAGTGTCGAGGCCGATCGCGGTAAGATAGGAATGCATAGGAGCCTGAGTAGTCCCGAAATTAATGTGATGTTCACGCCAAACCTTGTCTAAGAAAGCCAGGGGGCCCTTTCTATCGATAAAGGGTTTGAAATCTGGAAACCGCTCATCTGACCAGTTAAAATTTCCGCCGTCTATGACAACACCACCCACGGCATCACCATGTCCACTCAGATACTTTGTAGTGGAATGAATCACCACATCGGTTCCCAGTTCTAATGGCCGGCAAAGGTACGGTGTGGCCAGGGTATGATCCACAAGCAAAGGAATTCCGTGCCGGTGAGCTATCTTTGCAACACGGGCCAGATCCGGAATATCCATCTTAGGGTTGCCGATTGTTTCCAGGTAAACAAAGCGTGTCTTGGAGTTGATGGCCTTTTCTATCGCCTCAATATCAGTCGATTCAACCAAGCGTGCAGTAATGCCATATTTTTTAAAAACATTAGTGAAAAGGAGATAGGTCGACATGAAAAGAGAATTCCCGGTTACAAACTCGTCCCCAGAGCGGAGTAACGCCATACAGGCATTGGTAATTGCCGCCATTCCAGAAGACATTACCACGGCCCCAAGGCCGCCTTCCAGGGCAGTCAATTTTTCCTCCAGGATGCGATTTGTGGGGTTTGTGAGCCGCATGTAAATATGGTCAGTCTTCTTACCGGCAAATGTTTGACTCAGATTCTCAGCCGTAGAATGCAGATGAGAAGCTGTTTGAAAAATAGGAGGAAGCGTTGCACCCTGCCAGTCTTCAGGAGACTGTGAAGCATGGATAACCAGGGTGTTGAAACGATATTTCCTCTCTTGATTCATGTTATACCTCCAAAAATAGTGTCCTTACTTTTCTCTTCCTCCAGCCTCTTTAGCCTTCCGTTTTCTTCGGCCCAGAAAGCTCCGGCTTGATAAGAAGTTAAAGTAACGATTTCAAAATTTCACAAGAACGGCATAATTTCATCTTTTCTTTCCAACTTTTATAAATAGTGCCGTCACAAATTGTACCGCCAATAAACCAGCAAAGATCTCCGGCGCGAAACTCCCAGGCCGGACACTCTTTTTTCTTTTCGGAAGGACATTTTTTCATAACCCAGCACGACTTTCTGCTTTTGCTATTTTCTCTCAATCTGGAGACTAAAAACAAAACCTGTCGCTCTACATGACCCGGTACGGATCGCCATCCCTGCTCGTAACTGTGAATAGCCTTAATAGATACTCCAAGCAGCTGGGCCATCTGCCGCTGTGTCTTGCCCAGTCTATACCTGAAATGTTTAAATTCTCTACTATCCAAACTAAATTCCCGGCTGCTTTGGATGAAAGTTCTAAAAAAATTGTCCATACTATAACCACATTGTGGTAATATAATGTATCACTATGTGGTATCATCTGTCAAGTATTTTTTTCAGGAAGCAAACTCTGTCCGGGCAGGATAAATCAATTGCTGAAATGACATCGCCGGAGGTGTTGCAGGAGGAAATAAGAATAAGGTCATAAATGAGGGCGGTTTTTATAAAAAGAAAACCGCCCTCATTCAGAGGAAGGAACAATGGCTTTACATTCTTTGGATATCATGCCTGAATACTTATGTCAAGAAAAAAATACCACATCGTAGTATATATTAAGTATGGGCTCATTTAAACCAATAAAATTTAATAAAAACTTTTAGGCCGGGTGGTGCTTTGGGTCGCAACTTGAATATGTATGGGAAAAATTAATCTGCTTAGGCAGTTTAACGTCTTGCCCAGGACTTGATGTGGCAGCCACTGCTACAATGGGCTACCCTTGGTACCATAAAGCGCTTCATAGCCATCACCTCCTTATAAATATCAAAAGCATAACAGCTTGTTAACCTGTTTATAATAACAATTCCTTTGCCATCTGGTTATAATGAATAATTTCTTGCTTTCTTAGAAAACGACGGTGAAAGCGAGTAATACGGATCTGCGATAGATGATGATAACAAAATGTCTGAGGGTACTTTTCGCTTTCGTTTTTGCTGACAATCCGAACATGCCCAATATTCCCAGTTATTTTTAATGGCATGATCCAAACAATCGCTATAATAAGGACAAAAGACATTTCTATTGCCTTTGGTATAAATCGGATATTGGTTTTGATCCATGGCTTGACACATTAGTTTATCTTATTAATTGGCTCACATTTTGCGTTTAGTATCACATTGTTCCCCATGTTAATACCACTTTGTAGTATTGTCAACTTTTTTTAAACACTTTCAAATTAGTTCATATAATAAAGCAAATGATACGGTTTTATATTAACTTTTATTAAATATCCAATTTCAGAGTTCCTGCCTCACGCAATTTGAAGTGCGACTTAAGTCGCCCTGCTCAATCGATTCCCAGTTTCAATTTCAAGGGCCGATTCCAGCAGAGCATCGATTTTTGCCACTACCTGGTCATCTGTACAGTGCTTTAACATGATCGCATTTGCAGGACATTCTGAAGCACAAATACCGCATCCCATGCATGCAGACGGAGGAATCTGGGATACACCCTCTTCATTAATAAACGGTGCACCATAAGGGCATACTCTGACGCAAACAAGGCAGGCTGCACAGATATCGGGTTGCACTACAGCTACTGCTGCTGAAGTCGTCAGCTTCTCTTTACAGATGATTTTCATGGCCTGTTGTCCGGCACTTTTGGCCATTGTTACGGTTTCTTCAATAAACCTGGGACTATGGGCCAACCCTGCCAGAAAAACACCGGAAGTGGCAAATTCAACCGGTTTTAATTTTACATGGGCTTCCAGGAAAAAACCCTTATCAGTAGTAGAAAGTTTGAGTAGACGGGCTATCTGTTTTGCACCTTCATCAGGTCGAATCCCGGAACTTAAAACCACCAGGTCGGGCTCAACACGAAAGTTTTGATGCGAGCTTCGATCCGTAAAATCGACGATCATTTTGCCGCTTTCAACATAAACTTCCGGCTTATCTTCGGGAATATACCTGAAAAAGAGAACACCTTTTTGTCTTGCTTTTAAGTAATAAAGTTCTTTGAATCCAAAGGTTCTTACATCTCGATACAAAACAACGATCTGAGCACCGGGATTCATCTCTTTCAACTTAATACTGTTTTTCACGGCAGCAGCGCAACATACTCTGCTGCAATAGGGAAAGTCAGGCTCCCGTGATCCAACGCACTGAATCATCACAATCCTTTTTAGCCGGCGTGTCCAGGACGGATCTTCCATAAGGCGTTTTGCAAACTCGACCTGGGTGAGGATTCGTTCATCCTGTCCATAAAGATATTCATCAGGCTCATACGGTCGGCCTCCGGTGGCTGCAATTACCGTCCCATACTGAATTTTTATTGATTCACCTTGTTTTTCAACTGTTCCATTAAATGCTCCCAAATGTCCGGCATGAGATGTGAGTCTGCTTTTTAAATAAACCGAAATCTTTGGATGATGAGTGACCCTTTCTGTTAGATAACGGATCAAGCTTGCGGGAGAGTTTCCTTCTAACGTAAATTTTAGATTCCTGGCAAAACCGCCCAGCCGGTCGCTTTTTTCCACAAGGTGCACGTGAAATCCCTGGTCCGCAATTGTTAAAGCCGCGGTCATGCCTGCCACACCCCCTCCGATGACCAGCCCTTTGTTTACTACCCGGTACGAACTTTCATAAAGCGGTTCCAGTTGCACCGCCCGTGACACGCTTGCTCGAATAAGTTCTTTCGACTTTTCGGTGGCTTTTTCAGGATCATTTCCATGAACCCAGGAGCACTGATCCCTGATACTTGCCATCTCAAACAAATACGGGTTCAACCCCGCTTCTCTTAGTGTATCCTGAAACAGAGGTTCATGAGTCTTGGGAGAACATGCAGCCACCACTATGCGGTTAAGACGTTTATCCTTAATTAGATCGACAATGGCCTGCTGGGTTTCCGTGGAGCAGGTGAACATAAAATCGGTGGCAAAAATCACATGCGGAAGGGTTTTTACGTAATCGAGTACTTTCTGTATATCTACAACACCTGCGATATTGGTTCCGCAATGGCAAACCAGCACTCCCACGCGAGGTGTTGTTTCTATGGGCTTTTCATCCGGGATTTTATCAATTACAATTTCAGTATTTCTTGCAGCACTGAGTAATATGGAAGCCTCGGCTGCGGCCGCCCCGGCCTGTATTACTGTTTCGGGAATGTCTTTGGGAGCTTCAATGCCGCCGCACACAAAGACGCCGGGCCGGGAAGTGGCTACAGGTTCATCAAATTCGGTGGTTAAAAACCCATAAAAATTTGTGACAAGATCAAGCTGTTTTGCAAGGTCGATAAAGTCATCCGACGGTTTAAAACCGCTCGACAGAACCACCAGATCGTATTCTTCCTCTATTTTTCGATTTAAATGATGATCAAATGTCTCTATGATCAGATTTTCATTTTCAGGATTCAGGTAAACCTGGGAAATCATGGATCGTCTGTATTGCACACCGTGCCGGAAGCGGGCGCGATCAATGTACTCGTCAAATCCTTTGCCGTGGGCACGGATATCCATGAAATAAATGGTCGCTTCGGTATCCGGTTCATGGCTGCGTGTTAATACTGCCTGCTTTGCGGCGTGCATACAGCATACCGAAGAACAAAAGGGTCTGTTTCGGGCCGGGTCACGAGACATGACACATTGAATCCAGGCGACTTTCCGTGGAACTTTCTCATCTGACGGTCGCCTGAGATGGCCGTCATAGGGTCCTGTTGCCGACAGCATCCGTTCATATTGCAGGGACGTTACAACGTTCCGATATCTTCCGTAACCGAATTCTCCCTCCTCAACCGTTAAAGCCGGTACGAAACCGGTTGATATTACAACCGCACCGGCTTCGATTCGTATGATTTCAGGTTTTTGGTCGAATTCAACGGCCTGGGCAGGACAGATCTTTTTGCAGATTCCGCATTTCCCTTTGGTTAAATAAAGGCAATTTTCTGCATCCAGTGCATATTTTAACGGGACAGCCTGTGGAAATGTGAGAAAAGCAGCCTTGCGGATTCCCAGTTCCCCGTTAAACGGATCGGGTACTTTTTGAGGGCATTTTTCAGCACATTTTCCGCATGAGATGCATTTTTCCTCATTGATATATCTGGGCTGTTTCTCAACCCGTGCTGTAAATCGCCCGGGACCTCCATTTAGCTCTAAGATACGGCTTAAAGGAAGAATCTCGATATTTGCATGGCCGGCCACCTGCACCAGTTTGGGAGAAAACATGCAGGTTGAACAATCATTAGTGGGGAAGGTCTTGTCCAGACGTGCCATTGTTCCGCCCAGAGTATGTGATTTTTCAATAAGATAGACATAAAAACCGGTGTCCGCCAGATCCAGGGCACACTGGATGCCGCCAATGCCTCCGCCCACAACCATAGCTTTACCCACCGGACTGTTGAGATAAGACTCCATAATTAAACGTTTCGGAAATTCTACAACCTAATGAAAATATAGATTATTTATTTGCCTTGTCCGCTCGACGACGCATTGGAATGATGGAATGGTGGAATAATGGAATATTGGTCTACAAAAAATGTAGGATCACTTACAATTTTTGTAGGCATGGCTACTATCATCATTAGATTTAAATAGTTATATAAAAAGCCCCTATCCTTTAAACCCATCATTCCAATATTCCATTTATCCATTATTCCAATTGTGAGCGAAGCGAACTAAGTTCTACAATAATCTTTTTGCCTTTAACAGGGGTACAGGATCGGTAAAATGCATCTTAAACCATTTCGGATTTGCATGCTCTTCAAAACTCAAACGAAGTAATTCCGCAAAATAAAATACCGGAATGGGTCTATCAGATCTATCTTTCTGGATCATATCAAGATTGGACTGGCACAAAGGGCATGAAACCACAATGGCTTCCGCACCCGCCTGCCGTGCTTTCTGCAAAATCCTTTTTGTAAGAGATTCTCCTATTTCCCTTCGGGCTATACCAATGCTTGCGCCGCAACATGTTGCCTTATAAGACCAGTCTATCACCTTGGCACCTGCTGCTGCCACAATGCGGTCTATGGTCTGGGGGTTCTCATAATCCGTATAACCGGTGATTTTTGGAGGGCGAACCATCTGGCACCCATAATAGCAAACCACTCTAAGTCCGTTTAAAGGTTTCAATATACGTTCTTTTATCGATTTTATCATGGGCGGTTCAGCCAGAAACCTTGTCATATCATGAATACGGATATCTCCGGTAACAGGCCATGGAATATCAAACACTTTTTTCTTGATCATATTCTGGGAAAACCGGAGACGGTTAAAACACATGGCACACGGAGAAACAATGTCGAGTTCCATCTTCTCTGCGGCGGCCAGATTCCTTGCAGGCAGAACCACAGACATCGCCTGATTCAGGCTGTGGGCCGCCGTAGCACCGCAACAGGACCAATCTTCGATTTCAACCAGTTCAATACCCAGGTCTTTGAAGACCGCATCGATGGACCGGGCATAGTCATTGGCCATCCCTTCCAAAGAACATCCCGGATAAAAAGATAATCTCATTAAGCAATCTCTCCGCGTGTTTGACTATAGATTTTTTTGATTTCCTTGATAGCCCTGGATCTGGGTGTGAATAATTTTAACCTCCCTTTTCGCAACAGGGTCATGCCCAGAAGAAGATCTTCTATTAAAATTCCTTGTTTTACTCTTTCCTTCAGAATATCCGGCTTCGAATAATAGGCGTTCATCAACCGGAATTCGTTTACTCTGCCGGACTTTTGAAGCACTTCCAGAAAAGTTTGGTGAAATACGGCAAGACTTTTTTCTTTCGGTGTTATGGACGAATATGCCGCCATGTTCCGCAAATGGTTGATGATTTCCGCAACATCCACGTCATTGGGGCAATAGGTCGAACACATCTCACATGACAAACATATCCAAATGGTTGATGATTTTAACAGGTCTTCGCGCCATCCCAATTGAACATAACGGATCGCCTGGTGAGGCTTTATATCCATAAAATGACTGACAGGGCAGGCATTGGTGCAGCGTTCGCATTGATAACATGCCGAAATATCAACACCTGTTTCACCCTGCATTCTGTTAAGAAAGTAATATCCCCTATCGCCGATCAACTTTCTTTCTTTACCCGAATCGTGTTCATGTGATTGGTCCAAACCCGAAATAATATTTTGCATCATTTCACCGTTAAAGTTTATGCGTGGTAAAACCCGAAAATAGAGTAACAAACCCATTCGATTTAAAAAAATATTGCTCGTTTGCATGAGCTGTTGACGATGTCATCGAGACCAAACTGTTTTATGATATAATCTGCCAGGTCCTTGAAATCATCAGCCGCATACCTCGGAATGCCCCAGTCAAGCGATGTATTGCTTACAACGGCAATAAGATTTCTGTCCCCCCGGCATGCGGGAGGCTTACCGTTTTCCAACCTGAAAATCTCGATTTTCGGCAAGTTTGCTCTCTTAAAACCTTCCACCAGGACGATGTCCATACCCTCCAGCAAGGGCAGCAGTTCTATGGGATAATGGTCGTGATCCACATCCATCACAATTCCGATCTGTTTTGGGGAAGTGATGATCGTTGTCGCAGCTCCGGCCCGCTTGTGCCGCCAACTGTCTTTTCCCGGCCGATCCATATCAAAGCCGTGCACATCGTGTTTTATGGTGCCCACTCGAAAACCGCGCTCTTTAAACTCAGAAGTTAGTTTTTCGATCAATGTTGTTTTTCCCGAGCCGGAATAACCGACGATCAAGATCATTGGGGGAGTTATCTTTGGTATTATCGATTTCAGGTTCTTTTGACTTTTATCTTTATTCTTTTTGACTTGCATTCTTATCCTCCAATGGCATTCATGGCCCGGCCGAGTACCTGTCTCCTTGATCATAAAACAGGGCGTGCCTTTCGATAAAACGCACATGGTAGAGTTTTTCAATTATTCTCTTACTTTTCAAGAACTTGGATTAAATCGCCAGGTTTGACTTCGCCCCTTTTAAGAATACGAACGAAAATACCTTCTCGGGGCATGACACAATCCCCAACTTGATGATAAATAGCACACCGGTTATGGCATTCCTTACCGATCTGTGTTATTTCTGCAAGCACTTCTTTTCCTAATTTTATCCGGGTGCCCACGGGAAAATTCCAAATCCGGATTCCCTCAGTGGTTATGTTTTCGGCAAAATCGCCAGGATTGACGTCAAGGCCTTTTTCTCGGATCCGGGCGATGCTCTCTTTCGCCAAAAGGCTGACCTGACGGTGCCAATCACCAGCATGTGCATCGTTTTCCAACCCGTGATTTTCGATAAATTTTCCCGATCGGATATTTGTTTTTTTAACGCCTTTTTTGAGACTAATAGACACGGCCACGACCCGACTTTTTTTAAGTTGATCAAACTCTTCCATTTTAATTCCTCCAACTGTTATGATCCTTTTCCGAAAAAACAGTTTGGATATATGCATTCCGGACAATCGCGGCACAGTCCACCATGTCCGAGAAAGGCGAGTTCTTTTTTACCGATTTTCTCTCCGGCTAAAATTCGGGGAAGCACCAGATCCAACACTGTTATCCGGTGATGAAGACCACAGGCGGGAACACCCAGGAGCGGGACATCACCGAGATAGGCCATGAGAAACATGGCGCCGGGAAGAGCCGAAGCACCATAATCCAGTTGACCGGCGCCTGCCATTTTAATTCCATGGCGCGTAACATCATCCGGATCAACACTCATCCCCCCGGTCAACAGAATCAAATCACATCCGTTGTCTATGTGACAACGAATTGCACGGCTGATAATTTCAGCATCATCGGGAGCGAACGCTAATCCGGAAAGTTGACAACCCAATGCGATAATCTTCTCTCTAAGAATAGGCGCAAAGCGGTCCTCAATAAGGCCATGATAAACCTCATTACCCGTAATCACCAATCCCACGCGTGCTTCGCGAAGTTGCTTCACCGACAGTACACCACCCTTTTGCCGGGCGATGGCCGCGGCCCTATCGATGGGGGCACGCTTCATTATCAACGGAATTGACCGGGTGGCGCCGATCAACTCGTCCTTTTTTACCAGAGTATGGCTGTGGAGGGTTGCACACATGACCTCATCTACCATATTGAAAGCAGCGAGGGCGACTGTGTCCACCACGACCAAGCCGTCTTTTTCGGCCAGCATCTCGATTTTTCCTTCATGGGGCTCATTTTTCCAGATAACACCTTCTCCGGCGAGGGCGTTAGCCAGAATGGCCGCCGCTTCATTTTCATGAATTTCGTCTTCATCCAGATCGATGACATAAAGCCGGTTTTTACCGAGGCGCTGAAGATGGCAAAGATCTTCATCGCAAACCGTATGTCCTTTTCGAAAAGCCGCCCCCTTGAACTCACCGGGACGGATTTCGGTGATGTCATGGGCCAACTTAAGGCCTATGGCATCTTCTAATGAAATGGTTGTAAGCATGGCTATATCTCCTTATGACCTAAGACATGACACTTATTTAGTGCCTGAACGAAAACCCCATGAAGCGGAATTCAGCTCTAATCGTTCCGCTACCAACTCTATGAATTTATTTTGGTTTTTAAATCAACAATCATCAATCGCCAATCAACAATCGTGCCTGAACGGGGTTTTCGTTCGGG